>JAZNEN010000313.1:0-21926 GCA_045588615.1 Eubacteriales bacterium | reverse complement strand
AACGTTAGCTTTTTGTTAACGATCTGTGCTATTTTGGAAATTGTTTTCAAAATGAGCCGCCCTGTATTTTTTTGATATTTTTTCTGTAGGTTTATCCATTTACAGACGGACGACCAATGGTCGTCTCTACAAAGTTTACCGTATATTTCCTCAAATAAACCAGACCCTTTACTACCGACTTGAAAAATTCACATAATTATGATATAACGAAGGTGTTTAAACACAGAAATTTATAAACCGCCGTAAGGAAAAAATATGAAAAGACCGCTTACTTTTATTGATGATATTTTCCCGATAATGGTGAGGATATGGAATTTTATAAGATATTCAACAATTTCTGTTTTGTTTATTATTATCGGTTTGATATTCTCACTTCCGTGGCAGTATTATGCTATTACCGTCGGGGGATATTTCATTATTTTTGTTACTGTCAGAACCGTAAGGTATCTGATAATCAAGATAATGTGCAAAGCCTCCGAAGCAAGCGAAAAAAGAAAACATTAACTTAAAGGATATATGACTTATGAAAATTAAATTTATAGCTATCATCTCTTTTGTTTTAGCGCTTACTTTTTTATCCTCGTCCTGCGGAACTGATGAAAGTTCGTCAAGTACAAATGTTGACAGCACGACAGTTACCGAAAACAAAGAAAACGAAGTAATAAACTCTGCATTGAGTCTGATGAAAAAGGCAAACGAATATGAAGCCCCCGAATCTCTTTTTGAGCATTTTACGGGTGATTTTGAAATATCCGGTTTTTCAGGCACATCCGCTTTTTCTTCCCTGCCCCAATCGGTAAAACGCAAAAAAGATGTCGTATATATACCAACATCCGATATTAATTTTTACGGTGTTGAAGCGGCAGGATTTCTTTTCTATGCTGTTGATGCAAGAGGTCAGGCGATGTTTCACAAGGCAGTGGAGCTGAATGACGATATCCCCGACAGATCTACCGTTTTCACCGTATTCGGCATCGATACAAGTATTTTATACGGAGATGAGGAAGAAAGTAAAGAATACGAGCTTACATCGGACATGCTGACATTGGACGAAAACGGAAAAAGCTGCACATTTGCAAAATCATACATTAACAACATGGTAAAAGACATCTGTGCCGCCATGGAATTCACAGAGGAACAGACAAAAGCATTTTTAAGAAAATACGAAGGACACGGCACATACTCATCTGAAGAAAACAAGGTAACCTTTGAAATAGCGGTTGATGATAGTACTGTAGGAAAAATAAAGCAGATAACAAGCTTTTCCGAAAACAGTGACGGTAAAATATCCTCATATACTTTTATGGAATATTCAAATCTGTCACTCGGCATTAAAGAGCCGATAACAAGTGAAATTACGTACACAGATGTTAGATATAATGGCAACAAGCCAATAAGCGGTATTATAACTCTTAATTCCAAAAAAGACGCAAGCTATTATGACGGTGTTTATCAGGACAAGATATACATCAAGTGCATACAAAATGATGCTATGACATTTCAACTTGATATATCAGACGAAAGCGCACCTAAAGCATCTGTATCATATAAAAAACAATTGCACGAATCATATCAGAACGAAAAATATACAATAAGTGATGAATTTAACATAACGATAAATTCAGGCAAACGCACCCCTGCTTTCACCTTCACGCAAAAAAGCAACGGGGAGGTTGATGTTTCCCTTTCTGCCAATAAAATAAATTTCGGTACTCCGTCATCATTTCCTTCCGTTCCTCAACGTGTAACGGATAAGATAACATCATACATTATGGAAAACTTGTAATATATATTTTCATAAGCTATTGATTTATATTTTACTGTATGATACAATACGCTCATTAGTTTAAAATAAAAAGAGGCGGTGACATAATGCCAGACTCACGAAAAATATCAGTAAAAAGTATTTTTGTTTATTTTGTAGTTGTAGCTATAGCAATTTTACTTGCGTTTAATTATCAGCTTTTCATTGTAGAAAACGGGTTTGCCCCTGCAGGACTCAACGGTATTGCGACAATGATACAGTACAAAACAGGATTCAGTATCGGTTATATGTCTCTTATAATCAATATCCCGCTTTGTACGCTTGCATACTTTTTGGTAAACAAAAGGTTCGCAAAACGCAGTCTTGTATTTTGTCTTACATATTCCCTTGCATTTATTTGCTTACAGAATATCGGGCTTGAGCAGTTTCAATATAATGCCCAAGGGCACGACACCGTATTCCCTGCACTTTTAAGCGGTGTTATCAGCGGTTTTGTATACGGTGTATGCTTCAGGACACATTCGTCTACAGGCGGCACCGATATAATTTCCAAATATATCAATTTAAAAAAGCCTGATCTTAATTTTTTCTGGGTGACATTTATTCTCAATGCCATAGTTGCAATAATATCATTCTTTGTATATGCCGCGCCTGATGAAAACAATGTACTTGTATACGATTATAAGCCTGTGTGTCTTTGTATATTATATTGCTTCATATCAAGCTTTATCGGTAGTTTTATAATCAAGGGTACAAAAACAGCGTGCAAGTTCACAATAATCACAACTCATGCGGACGAAATAATGAACGATATAACCGTAAAGCTGCGTCACAGCTCCACAAGGCTGTCTGCCCTCGGTTCATTCAGCAAAAACGAAAAAGCCGTTGTTATCTGTGTCGTTAACAAGCATCAGCTTATTGACTTGCAGAATATTTTAAACGAATACGACGGGACATTTTCTTTCGTTGAAACCGTAAACGAAACATACGGAAACTTTAAGCATATAAAATAAAACAATCCCTCAGTCAAAACGAGCTGTAAAAAAACTCGTTTTGACAGCTCCCTTTACACAAGGGAGCCGTTTTCATTGAACAAATCCATTTCAGGAGGCACAATGTCAGAAATTTTAGATATTATAAAATCATTTGAGGGTGAATGTACTTGCGGTGTAAAGCACACGACCTCAATTAAGGATATACAAATAGGCTCAGGGCTTGTAAATAAAGTCGGTAAAATACTTAAAGATAACGGTTTCCCGAATAATATTTTACTTGTAGCCGACAAAAATACACTCAAGGCATCAGATGGAATTATCGAAAGTCTTGACGGATTTAATGTAGAATTGAAAATATATGATGAGCTTCGTATTGCGACAATGAAAGAGGTTGAGGAAATTGAATCCATTGTAAAAGACCGCGACGTGGCTGTTTTATCTGTCGGTACAGGCTCAGTAAACGATCCGTGCAGGCTTGCCTCGGCAAGACAGGACAAAATGCTTTGTATTTTCGGTACTGCCCCGTCAATGGATGGGTTCGCCTCGTACAGCTCACCGATAGTATGTGACGGATTTAAATCGAGTTATCCTGCAAAAAGCCCCGAGGTGATAATTGCCGACACAAAAATACTTGCAAATTCGCCAAATGAGCTTAAATCGGCAGGCTTCGGCGACATGGTATCGAAATATGTGGGACTTATAGACTGGCAGGTGTCACACCTTCTGACAGGCGAAACGTACTGCGGAAAAGTTGCAAAGCTGACAAAGGATGCTGTTGACGAGCTTATGACAATGGCTGATAATGTAACCCAAAACGATGAACATACAGCAGGAACGATATTTGAATCCCTCTTGAAAACGGGAATCGGTATGAGTTTTATGCAAAACTCCCGCCCTGCAAGCGGATGTGAGCATATAATTTCCCACGTAATCGAATGTCTTGAGCTTGAAAAAGGAAAGCTTCCGAATCTTCACGGCGACGATGTCGGTGTTTGCACACTTGAAATGCTGAAATATTATGGTAAGCTTGCAGAAATTTCCGAAATAAACGCCGTAAACGAAAGCGTAAATTGGAATGAGGTATATGACTTCTACGGTTTTATGGCAGACGATATTAAAAAGGTAAACCACCCCGAAAATATTGTTGATGCGGTATCCCCTGAAAAACTGCAAAATTCGTGGGGAAAGATAGTTAAAATCATAAAAAGTATGCCGTCATATGACGAATGTAAGAGTGCAATGAAAAAAGCGGGTTGCAAAATAACAGTTGACGACATCAAAAAAGACCGTGCATTTTTCGATAAATGCGTTAAATATTCACCGTACATGCGCAAAAGACTTACGCTTTTGCGCCTTAACGACATGATAATATCAAAATAGCATAAAAGCGACCGAACAACACGGTCGCTTTTATGTTTATGAAATTCATTCGTTTAATATTAAAATGGAATTTTCTGCGTGCCACCTGATAAATACACTTTTCCGTCTGTAGCCGAGCGTTCAATGTCGAAGTCTATATATTCAAACAGCATAATATTTTCTGCATAAACGTTCCTCTCATCAGCACGGGAGTTATCAGTCCATTCAACAAGGCTTATATAATACCCATCCATAGACTCATCACCTGTTTTACATTGGCAAACATCGGGAACACGAATATCATTATAATCATATTTGTATGTATATGATCTCATTTCATCGTTTTCAGAAGCTTTTGACGTGTATATATCATAATCATCAAATAAAATTCTATTCGCGAATTTTGTTTCTATGCTATACCCTTGGTACACAACGTCAAATCTGCCTTCACCTAAAACAGAAGGAATAACGCCTTGAATATCTTTTTCTGTCAACGGTACAATATTTTCCTCGTCATCTGACGTATAGAGTGTTTTGTTCATAACCTTAAGGATATCATCAAGTGTATACCCCGCAAACTCGCCCTCTGCATAGTAAGCAAGAAACTCATTCGTTGTAAGGAATTTTTTATTCACCGTATCGTAATGATATATATCATATGCAATTCTTTGACCGCCTGTATACAGTATGCCTACATGATTGATGATATAGATAGTTACAACGTCACTCGTTGTAACCGTCTTATAGGTTACATCCGCAAAAAATCTGTCGTTGGTTCCCTGCGCACTTTTCTGCAAATGCTCGCCAAACTCTTCGCTGTATTTTTGGGCAATATCATCATTCCATTTTTCGCTTGCGGGTGATTTATCACTTATCTGCGGAAGATGTATGTGAAAATCAAAAACATCGCCGTCATAGCCGTTAACATTATATTCTACAGTATATCCTTCATACACCAAGCTGTTATTCGTATTTTCTTTTGCAAAATCATAAAGAGTACAGCTTTCGGGATCAATAGGCTTTTTCACATCATCTGTTGTTTCTTCAGATATATCCGTTGTATCTTCTGATGTTTCTTCGGAAGATATATATTCTCCCGTATTTTCCGTTTTGGTGTCATCATCGCCCGTTTCCTTTTCGTTCAGCGAAGCAAAGGAACAGCCGGCCGCAGTTAATGCAAGAGCTGCGGCAAGAACAATGCACAGCCATTTATTTTTCTTTTCAGTCGTCAACATAATGATTCTCTCCTTCATCGGTGCACCGCCGAGTCCGACAGCGTATTTGCGTTTTTGAGGAATGGTATCTATAAGAATATTTGCATATTTTATACGTTCACTATCACAGAGCTTTGAAGAAACAGCATCATCGCATGCAAGCTCCGAGTCTTGCTTGGATATCACAGCTGCCGCCCAAACAAGCGGATTCCACCAAAACACAATAAGCGCAAGCGCACGAACAGCGGACCAAACATGATCGCAGTGGCGGATGTGACAGTACTCATGCGTAATAATAAGGTGTTCGGAACCGTTGTTTGCAACCTCGGGTGTGATATAAATCGACGGTATAAAACCTGCAACACACGGAACATCGGCACATTTTGAAATATATACATTTACACTATGCAGATTTTTATAAAATACACGGTTACTGCGAAGCCTTTTTTCGTAAGTTATGCTTGTAAATATTACCCACAAAGAAACTGCGCAGACACCTGTAAGCCATATAATATTTATTATCTGTACCGGTGTGATTTGAGGAGAAATTTCAGGGGGTGTTACAGGATGGACAGGGGTTATTGTTTCCGATCCATCCTGTATCGGTATTGACGGTTTTGCCTCATTTGGTGTTACGGGGATGATCGGCACTGTCTGTGTGGGAAGATTTTCAGTCAAGTTATTTCCCGGGTCCATATTTTCTATCGGTGCTTGTGTTTGCGAATTTTCCACGGTATGTAAAACTTCGGGTACTGTAACACCGACTTCAAATAAAGTTATCGGCAAGACCATTCTTATGACCACAACAAGCCAAAGTGCATATATCACCCTCGGTGACACGGTTTTGCGAAAAACTGCCCGTATTATCATAACTGCCGCAATAAGCAGTGATACAGACAAAATATATTCAATCACAGTTTACTCCTTTTTCTGCACTGTAAAATCCGATGCAGTTTACTGCATCTTATTTAAATAACAATGCAAAAAACTATATTTATTATTTTTCAAAAATTATGGTATAATCTCCCGCATCAAGATCCCATTGTTCTTCTTTTCTTATGGCGTTCCATTCTTCTTCGGTGCCTTTGAATCTTATCTCTTTGAGATTCGTACATTTTTGGAAAGCAAGTTGGTCTATATATTTAACGCTATTCGGTATCTCAACAGTTTCAAGATTCGTACAATACGCCATGCACTCCATTCCTATACTCGTTGCGCCATCCTTTATAACAACGCTTTTCAGATTAGTACATCCGGATAATGTACCGCCGGGCGCAGGATCAAATACCTTTCCCGGTATTTCAATATACTCAAGGCTTGTGCAATTTACAAATACATTTGCTGTAATATCAACACCATCGGGAATTTCTATACTCTTAAGACTTGTGCAACCTTCAAATGCACATTCCAAGAATTCAAGACCTTCGGGCAGATCTATGTATTCCATATTTGTGCAATTTTTGAATCCTTCGAGATAAATCCTTTTTAAATTTTTGCTAAGCTTAATATTTTTAAGATTTTTACATTGATAGAAAGCCCTATCACTAATCGTTTCCACACTATCGCCCATAGTAACAGTTGAAAGCGAACTGCAGTTATAAAATGCATTATCACCGATAACGGTAACACCATCGGGAATATCTATGGATGAAAGCTTTTCGCATCCGTAAAACATCCAGTCACATATTTCCGTTATATTTCTTGATAATTTTACATTTTCAAGCAATGTACAGTCCCAAAACAAGGCTGACCCGAGTTTTGTGACACTGTCAGGTATGGATATATTTTTAAGCGTCGTACACTTGCTGAATACCCAAGATCCGATACTTGTCACGCTGTCGGGAATCACTATATTTTCAAGCGAAGAACAACCCCTAAATGCACAGTCCTCAATCGCTGTAACACCATCCGGAATTGTCACCTTTTTCAAGTTGTAAAACTCTGAAAACATATCACTGTGTATAACATTAACACCGTCTTGTATCACAACCTCTGCGATCATATCTTGGTATAAATACCACGGATAATGAGAGAAGGTACCTTCCGGTCCCCGGGTCTCAAACTTATCGCCTGTTATAGTAAGTATTCTCTCCGGCATAGTAATAAAGTACCCTTCGCCGCTTTCGTAAATATGGGTATCTGTTTCAGGATTAAACGTCGCATTTGTCTGCACATCAGGTTCTGTCACAATATCGGTTTCGTCATATTCTGTATCCGTCTCGGGAAGCGTAGTGCTGTCATCTGCCGATGTTGTTTCTTTTTCATCAAAAGAAGCAAACGAACAGCCGACTGCACTTAAAGCAAGTATAATGGTAAGAACAATGCAAATTAAACTGTTTTTCTGTTTTTTACTCAGCATAATTATCCTCTCTTTCATAGGCGCACTGCCAAGTCCGACGGCGTATTTACGTTTTTGAGGAATTGTATCTATAAGAATATTTGCATATTTTATACGCTCGCTGTCAGTGAGAGCCAAAGAAACGGCATCATCACACGCAAGCTCCGCATCATGTTTTGATATCATCGCCGCTATCCACACAAGCGGATTCCACCAGAAAATAACGAGAGATGCTACACGAATATATGACCATATATGGTCGCCGTGTCGGATATGACAGTGTTCGTGAATTACAATAAGATTTTCGGAATTGTTGCTTATACATTCGGGTGTAATATAAATTGACGGTATAAATCCCGCAACACAAGGAACTTCGGCACTTTCTGAAATATAAATCTTTGTTCTGCCGATATTTTTATAAAACTTGCGGCTTTTACAAAGTCTTTCTTCGTATCTCACTGCCGTGAATATTAAAACTCCTTCCGCAACAACCACACCTGCAAGCCACACTATATTTATGATCTGTATAGGTGTAAGCGAAACGGACTTTTGGTGGGATATTACAGGTTCGCTCGGTATTACAGGTTCGGGTTCATTCGGAATTGTTGGAGTGACAGGAGTTTCCGTCGGCATTGACGGTTCTGCATTATCATCCGGAATTATTGGTGTTATCGGGATTGTCGGGGGCGGCAACTCTTCAAAACCATCATCGATGCCGCCAATTTCAGACGGCGGTGTGTGTATCTGCTCGGTTTGATGATTTTGCGTATTTTGTTCAGTGCGTAAAAATTTCGGAACTGTAATACTGACTTCGAAAAGGCTAACAGGCAATATCATTCTTATGACCACAACGAGCCACAGCGCATATATCACCCTCGGTGACACGGTTTTGCGAAAAACTGCCCGTATTATCATAACTGCCGCAATAAGCAGTGATACAGACAAAATATATTCAATCACACTTTACTCCTTTTTTCTGCACTGTAAAATCCGATGCAGTTTTACTGCATTTTATTTAGTTACGATGCATTATTATTTCTCAAAAGTTATGGTATAATCTCCTGCTTCAAAATCCCACAGGATATCATCCTTAACAATGGCATTCCATTCTGCTTCCGTACCCTTGAATCTTATTTCTTTAAGGCTTGTGCATTGATGGAAAGCAAGGTCGTCTATATACTTAACACTGTTCGGAATTTCCACCGTTTCAAGATTTGCGCAGCCTTCAAAGCAATGTCTTCCTATCCTTGTTGCACCGTCTTTTATTACAGCACTTTTAAGATTAGTAATGACAGACAATCTTTTTTCATATTCAAGCACTGTCATATTTTTAGGTATTTCAATATATGCAGGGCCCAAACAACCCTTAAATATCCTCCTACCAACTTCTGTAATGCTATTGGGAAGCTTTATACTTTTAAGACTTGTACAATCGGCAAAACATTCATGCTCCAAGCTTTGAACTCCATACGGCAATTCAATACTTTCAAGACTTGTGCATCCGCTGAAAGCGCTTGAGTAAATTTTTTTTAAGCTTTTACCAAACTGAATACTCATAAGCTTTGTGCATCCAAAAAACGCTTCTGTAGCTATCGTTTTCACATTGTCACCCATAATAACATTTGCGAGTGACGTACACTTATAAAATGCCCTGTCAGCTATGGTTGTGACACTATCGGGAATTTCAACGGCTGAAAGTTTTTCGCATCCGTAAAATACGCTATCATTTACTTCCGTTAAATTTTCGGGCAATTTTACACTTTCGAGCAACGTACATCCGCTAAATGCTGACTTACCGATATTCACAATACTGTCCGGAATCTCTATGCTTCGAAATTCATTACCTGCAAAGGCACCGTCACCTATACTTACCACGCCATCAGGTAAAATCACCTGTCTGAGCGAACAGCCCGAAAAAGCCACGTTACCTATTGATGTAACATTTTTCGGAATATCCACAAGTAAAAGGCTTTCGCATCCCCCAAACATGCTGTCTTTTATTTCGGTTATATTATTCGGCAATCTTACGTTTTTTAATAATTTGCAACCATTGAATGCTCCGGAGCCAAGCTCTGTAACATTATCCGAAAGCTGTACATTATGAAGCTCCTTGCATTTATAAAATGCACCTGCTCCTATACTTGTTACGCTATCGGGAATCAGTACTCTTTTAAGTGACCAACAATCAGCAAAAGCTTTATCGCCTATATTTGTAACACCTTCACCAATGAAGACCTTATCTAAAGCTCCCATTGAAGAAAACATTTCGTCAGGTATAGCCGTAACGCTGCCTTCTATCGTCAGCTCACCAATATACCATTTTGTTTCTTTTTTCCATGCCTTATCATGGAAATTTTTAACAAATTCAAATCCTGCATCGCTTGATATGGTCAGCTTTCCGCCCGGTTGTGCGAAAACATATCCGTCACCGCTTGCGGCGACGTATGATTCTATCTCCTCACCGTCGGTATTTTCCGTTTCTGTATCGGGTTCTGTTTCAGTATCGGTTTCGGGAGCTTCTGTATCGGTTGACGGTGGGATCGTTTCGGGTTCTGTACTTGTTGTTTCTTTTTCATTAAAAGAAGTAAATGAGCAACCTACGGCACTTAAAGCAAGTATAATGGTAAGAACAATGCAAATCAAACTGTTTTTCTGTTTTTTGCTCAGCATAATTATCCTCTCTTTCATAGGTGCACTGCCGAGTCCGACAGCATATTTACGTTTCTGAGGAATGGTATCTATGAGAACATTTGCATATCTTATACGCTCGCTGTCAGTGAGAGCCAAAGAAACAGCATCATCACACGCAAGCTCCGCATCATGTTTTGAGATCATTGCCGCTATCCACACAAGCGGATTCCACCAGAAAACAACGAGAGATGCTACACGGATATATGACCATATATGGTCGCCGTGTCGGATATGACAGTGTTCGTGAATTACAATAAGATTTTCGGAGTCGCTGTTTATACATTCGGGTGTAATGTAAATTGACGGTATAAATCCCGCAACACAAGGAACGTCAGCACTTTCTGAAATATAAACCTTTGTTCTGCCGATATTTTTATAAAACTTACGGCTTTTACGAAGTCTTTCTTCGTAGCTCACAGCCGTGAATATTATAACTCCTTCCGCAATAACCACACCTGCAAGCCACACTATATTTATAATCTGTATAGGTGTAAGCGAAACGGACTTTTCGGGGGATGTTACAGGTTCGCTCGGTATTACAGGTTCGGGTTCATTCGGAATTGTCGGAGTGACAGGAGTTTCCGTCGGTATTGACGGTTCTGTATTACCGTCCGGAATTATGGGTGTTATCGGAATTGTCGGGGGCGGCAACTCTTCAAAACCATCATCGATGCCGCCAATTTCAGACGGCGGTGTTTGTATCTGTTCTGTTTGCTGATTTTGCGTATTTTGTTCAGTGTGTAAAAATTTCGGAACTGTAATACTGACTTCGAAAAGGCTGACAGGCAATATCATTCTTATGACCACAACGAGCCAAAGCGCATATATCACCCTCGGTGACACAGTTTTTCGAAAAATCCCCCTGATCAAAAGAACGGCAACTATTAAAATTGATACTGATAATAGATATTCTGCCACAGATCATTCCTCTTTCTTTTTTTCAGCATCGTTAAGGATCTCACGCAGTTCTGCTATGTCCTTCTCAGAAAGCTTTCTTCTTTCGGTAAGTGATGCAAACAGCATTCCGATACTGCCGTCATATACTCGGTTTAAAAAAGATTCTGTTTCCCTCGGTGCTATTTCACATCGTTCTGTAATCGGATAGTACTTTTGTATCTTTTCGCTGTGGTCAAGCCCTATTGCGCCCTTTTCCATCAAGCGTTTAAGCATAACATGAACTGTCGGACGTGACCATCCCGTTTCTTCGTCAAGTGCGTTTGTGATTTCCCGCAGAGAAAGAGAAGGTGTTGCCCACAACAGCTTCATTATTTTCCATTCTCCATCTGATAATGTAATATTTCCCATACATACCTCCATCTGTCGACATATGCCTACTGTGATTATAATATATCACAAGTGTATACACTTGTCAACAGATATTCTGTGCAATTTACAAATTATTCTTTTTTGATCCTTTCTTATCACATTATAAAATGCTTCCTTACTGTATTACACTATAAAAGGATAAAAAAACACCCGAAAGGTGTTGCCTTTCGGGTGTACAATCAGATTTTACTATATTATCTGATATTCTTGTAAAGCGGGCCGTATGCCTGGCAAGCACGGTAGTCCTGACCTTCTTTATCCATACCGAATGCATTCCAAGCGGCAGGACGGAAGATCTTTTCTGTGGGTACGTTATGCATACATACGGGGATGCGGAGCATGGAGCACATTGTGATAAGGTCGGCACCGATGTGTCCGTAGGAAATAGCACCGTGGTTCGCGCCCCAGTTATTCATTACTTCGTATGCTGTCTTGAAGGGGCTTCCTTCAACACCGTCACAGCGAGGTGTGAACCATGTGCAGGGCCATGTGGGGTCTGTTCTCATCATAAGTGTCTTTGTAACATCGTCGGGAAGCTGTACTGTCCAACCTTCAGCTATCTGCAGAACAGGACCGAGTCCCTTAACGAGGTTAAGACGGATCATTGTTGCGGGCATTTCCGCACGTGTTGTAAAGGATGAGGAGAAGCCGCCGCCTCTGAAATAGCCGTTATCGGCTGCAGGCCAAGTTGTTGCCTCTGTCATCTTCTTTATATCTTCATCAGTAACTCCCCACCACTTCTTCATTACGGGGTTACCGTTTTCATCACGGCATTCGCCGCAAGCATCAAGTGCTGTTGCGCCTGAGTTGATAAGGTGGATAAAGCCGCCGTTTTCCTTTGCGATACCTGTGATCTCGTATCCCGATGCTCTCTTACAAGCGTCAGCAGACCAATATGTGCGGACATCGGAGAACATCTGTGCACGGTTTGTAAGAAGCTTCATAAAGAGCATTCCGAGACCGTTGAGCACGTCATTTTCTGTTGCGAGAATATACGGCTCACGTGCGCCGTTATGGTCGAATGTAGAGTTGAGAAGTGCTTCGGGGAAGTCACAGTTGGGATAGAAGTCTGTCCACTGTCTCTGTCCCTGGAAACCGCCTGCAATTGCATTGTGGCCGACCATTTCCTCTTCTCTTCCCTCGGGAAGATTGGGATTACCGTTGAAAAGATCCTTAATTATGCAGTACATCTTTGCAAGGAAGTCCCACTGCTCAGCTTTCTTTTCGTCTGATGCCTTAACGAAGTCGGGGTTCTTATCCCAACCTTCTTTGCAGTTTTCAGCAATCCAAGCCTTTGCCTTTGCAACTTCATCGGCATCGTAGATACCCTCGCTCATTCGGCGAATAATTTCAACCTCGTCAACCGATTCAACTCTCATTCCGAGGTATTCTTCTATAAAAGCAGGATCAATGATAGAACCGCCGATACCCATACAGATAGAGCCGATCTGCAAATACGACTTACCTCTCATTGTTGCAACAGCAACAGCGGCACGGCCGAAGCGGAGAAGCTTTTCCTGTACGTCTTCGGGAATATTTGTAACCTCATCAAGGTTCTGAACATCGTGACCGTAGATACCGAACGCAGGAAGTCCCTTCTGTGCATGTGTTGCAAGAACGGAAGCAAGATATACTGCACCCGGACGCTCTGTACCGTTAAAGCCCCAAACGCCCTTGATCGTCATAGGATCCATATCCATTGTTTCCGAGCCATAGCACCAGCACGGTGTAACTGTAAGGGTTATATCAACGCCTTCTTTTTTGAATTTAGCAGCACAAGCGGCAGACTCTGCCACGCGGCCAATAGTTGTATCGGCGATAACTACCTTAACAGGTTCGCCGTTGGAATAACAAATGTTCTTTTCAAAAAGCTCTTTGGCAGCCTGTGCCATTGCCATTGTCTGATCTTCAAGACTCTCGCGAACCTTGAGGGGACCGCGACGACCGTCAATTGTAGGGCGGATACCAATAACAGGATAATCACCTATAAGTCTGTTTTTTGCCATAATTATTCCTCCGTATATTTAAGATTTACTGTTTTAATCTGTGTTGTGTGTGCTTGTTATATCTATATACAATTCCGAATTTCGGAATTTGTTTTCAAAGTTAATGCGGAAATTTGCAATTTTGTTTTTTAAAAGCCTCTCCCTATTTTGATGTAGGGAGAGACTTTTAAATCATATTTAATCAAATTTTATTTGATCGTACTCAATTTAAACCTTCACCCTTGAAGTTTTGCGGGTCAAAGATTAGCCCATATAGAATATATTCTGGCCCTTAAGTGTATCGATGTTTTCAGATGTATACCAAACACCTGCGATACCAACGTCTGTAACTGCTTCGCCTGCAAGCTTATTAGCTGCGAGTTCAACTGCCTTGTAACCGATGCTGTAGGAGTCCTGAGCAACGGAACCTACAAGACGCGCATATGTTGCGCCTGCATCCTTGATCCAGTTGTACTGGTTTGTACCTGCGTCAAATCCGCAGAAGAGGATATCCTTGTATGCAGCAGCATTATCGGAGATCTCGGGGAATACTTCGTTAACAACACCTTCGTTTGTCATAAAGATGGACTGTGCACCCCAGTCTTTAAGAGCTGTAAGACCGAGCTTGTATTCGCCTGCGTTGTTGATCTTGTCCTGCTTGTTGATGTCAAGTGTAATGCTGTCAGCAGCTGCGAGTGCGTTCATCTTTTCGATAAAGCCTTCAGCTCTGTCAATACCTGTTGATGTGGAGTCGTGCTGGATAACACCGATCTTATAACCGTTAACCAACAAGTTCTGAGCCTTGAGGTATGCGTAGAAGTTTTCAGCAACAACGCCGCCTGCTGCTCTGTTATCTGTAGCAACACCGCCTACTGTGGGGTCCTTTTCTGCTGTGATATCAGCGCCGCCGGAATAAAGACCTGAGTCAAATTCAACAACGGGAAGCTTCTTGTCGAATGCGGATGTAAGTTCATCAGCAAAGCCAAGACCGATAGTAGCAAGAACGAGAGCCTTTGTATCAGGATTATTGAGAGCTGTCTGAACCATTTCGCGCTGCTGGTTTACGTATTCTTCGCTTTCAGCTGTGGGACCGCGGAAAGTAACCTTGTAGCCGTACTTTGCGCCTGCTGCTTCTGCACCTGCTTTAACTGCCTGCCAGAATGCGTGTGTTTCACCTTTTGCAACTACTGCAATTGTGCCTTTTGAATCTGTTGCGTCATCGCCTGTTGTTGTGTCTTTCGAATTATTACAAGCAACGAGAGAACCGATACATGCGATTGCCATAATCAATGCGAAAAGTCTGGTAATTTTTTTCATGATAAATTCCTCCAAATTTTTTATCTATAAAAGCCTTTCGGCTCCTATACTGAATTAATGTAATTATTTCTTGTTTGCCGCTTTCATTGCGGGAACGTCAACTTTAAGAATCTTTTTGAGTTCTGCAAGTTCTTTATCGATTTCAGCAGCTCTCTTGACAGCCTCTGCATTATCCTTTGCGGACAGTGCATAATCCTGTTCTATTTTGAGCGCTTCGATCTTTTCTTTTGTTTCGTTTGCGAGTTTTTCGTAATCTTTTTCTATCTTAACTCTTGCAGCTGCCTTCTTTTTAAGAACATCGAGAAGAACCGCACCTACAACGATAACACCCGTAACCGCATATGTGATGTTTGTTGCTGAAACAACGCTTCCGCTGCTGAGTGCCATGTTAAGACCCTGACGGATAACAACGAGGATCATTGAACCGAGAAGCGTACCTGCAACGGATGCAGAACCACCTGTTGTACTTGTACCGCCGATGTAAACGCCTGCGATAGCGTCAAGCTCCATACCGTTACCGCCCGCAATTGTAAGGGAGGGGTTGGAAGCTGTGTAGAAAAGTGCTGCAAGACCTGCAAAGAAACCGCCGATAGCGTATGCAATTATCTTGTACTTATCAACATTTATACCTGAAAGACGTGTTGCTTCCTCGTTACTGCCTATAGCGAGGATGTATCTGCCTACCTTTGTCTTATACATAACGATCATACAGATAACAAGCAGAGCAAGAACCCAAATTATACCTATCGGGAAGCCGTTGTAGTTTGTGAATATCTTCTGCATCCAACCTGTTGTGGGATATTTAACAGCAGATGATGTTTCTCTTACAGCTTCGGAAATAACCGCTGTAAGACCACGGGATACAAGCATTGTACCGAGTGTTGCGATAAACGGAGCGATCTTACACTTTGCAACAAGTATACCGTTGAGAAGACCGAACAAAAGTCCTGTAATAAGAATTATCGGAATTGTAAGCCAAAGTGTACCTTCATCCTGTGTAACACCTGTGCTGCATATAGCACCTGCCAAAACAGACGAACCGATACAAACCGTACCTATGGAAAGGTCGATACCGCCCGTTGCGATAACAAACGTAACACCGAGAGCAAGTATTGCATAAGGAACAAGTGACTTACTCATTGTGAGAAGCACAGACTTGTCTGCGAATCCGGGATTTATAAGCGTGAATATAACAAAAAGTGCGATAGTAGCGAAAACGATAACGATATTCTGTTTACCGCTTGTTTTCAAATATTTGGTCATTTTGACGCCGGTCTGGCGGACACTTCCGCGCAAATTCAATTTTGCACCAAACGGTGTGTTCTGATTTTTCATAGTACCTTAATTCTCCTCTCGCATAGTGGCAAGCTGCATAATATTTTCCTGTGTAGCTTCGGCAATATCAAGCTCGCCTGTTTTCTTACCTTCGCACATAACGACTATTCTGTCGCTCATACGTAGTATCTCAACGAGTTCCGAAGATATCATGATTATCGACTTACCTTGTTTAGAAAGTTCATTCATAAGTGTATATATCTCGCTTTTGGCGCCTACATCGATTCCTCGTGTAGGCTCATCAAATATCAATATATCACAGTCCTGAATGAGCCATCTTGCAATAATAACCTTCTGCTGGTTTCCGCCTGACAAATTCTTCAAAAGCTGATCCATAGAAGGAGTTTTTGTACGGAGCTTTTTGTTATACACTTCAGCTTCGTCTTTCAGCTTTCCGTCATCAATAAGTCCCGCTGTAATGTATCTGTCCATAGAAGCGATTGCTGTATTTTCGGCAACCGACTTCATAAGCATCAAGCCGTAACGCTTTCTGTCTTCTGAAAGATATCCTATACCGTTTTTAACGGCATCCGCAGGAGATTTTATATCAACCTTTTTACCGTTTACATATATCTCACCGCTGTCAAACGGATCGGCACCGAAAATTGCACGTGCCACTTCCGTTCTTCCCGCGCCCATAAGTCCGGAGAATCCGAGGATCTCACCGCGGCGGAGCTTGAAGCTCACATCTCTTATTGACTTACCGCTGCAAAGGTTCTTAACTTCCAGAACGACATCTGCATCGGGTGCGACCTCACTGTGTGTTTTGGGGTCTTCATAAACAACACGTCCGATCATCATATTAATGATCTCATCTTTTGTGACTTCCGCTGTATTGACCGTTCCGACATATTCGCCGTCGCGCATTACCGTAATTCTGTCTGATATAAGCTTGATCTCATCCATTCTGTGGGAGATATATATCATACCGATTCCCTTTTTCTTGAGATCAAACATAATCTTAAACAGCTCATCTATCTCAGACTGCGTAAGTGCCGCTGTCGGCTCATCAAGTATAAGAATTTTACATTCTCTTGAAATTGCCTTTGCAATCTCAACCATCTGCTGTTTTCCGACAGTCAGACTTCCGAGAGTCACGCGGGGATCTATTTTTATTCCTATTAATTTAAACAGCTTTTCGGCTTCCTTTACCATATCGCCATCCTTGATAAAGGCCTTGCCCATCATAGGTTCTCTGCCGATAAAGATGTTCTGAGCAACAGTCAGGTGGTTCATCATGTTAAGTTCCTGATGTATCATACTGATGCCAAGCTTTTGAGATTCGCCTATATTTTTTACAGAATACGGCGAGCCGAGATAAGTGATCTGACCTTCGTCCGCTTGATGAATACCCGTGAGTACTTTCATCAGCGTTGATTTTCCCGCACCGTTTTCGCCAACGAGTGCATGTATTTCACCAGCTCTTAAGTCCAAATGAACACCCTTCAATGCGTGTACACCGTGGAAACGCTTGTGTATGCCGTTCATTTCAAGACAAACATTTTGCATTATGAAATACCTCCTTTCCATTACCACATTTACATTGTACATTGAAAACACAAATTTTGCAATAGTATAAATTACAAAAAAAATCACAAAAATCAACACATTTTTTCTCGTAACCTATTGCAATTTGAATTAAAATATGTTATAATACTTGCACAACATTAAACTTCTTTTTTTTCAAAATAAGGTCTTTTTAGCCAAATTAAACAGAGAAACAGTCAAAAAATTACTTTTCTCTAAAAAGCAATAATCAACATAATATAGCAAAATCAAAAAAAATTAAATTCGGAGATAATTATGAAAGAACAAGATTACAACACCTTCTCGGAGCACAGAAATGTCAGTTATTCAAAATCTGACGTCATAAAGCTTGACACGAAATGTCTTTATGCAGGAAAACTCGAACGGATCAAGCAGTGGAACGAAAAGCCTCACAGCCATCCGTTCTGCGAAATAATGTTCGTAATATCGGGTGCCGGAAAGACCGTTATCGGCGGGAATGAATACGACATCAAAAAAGGCGATATAATTGTATATAATCCAAACACTATGCATGAAGAGTCAACTACAGGTGCATCAGGATTGGAGCTTGCATTTTTCGGAATAACAAACTTTAAAATAAATAACTTGCCTTCAGATTCACTCATAGATAAATGTGCGTCCCCGATCCTGCCGACAGGAGAAGATGAGGAGCGATTCAGTTTCTATTTTTCCTCATTGATTGAAGAAGTATACGGAAGCAAGCAATATAGTGACCTTATAATCAAATATTGGGCACGCCTTATCCTTATCGGTATTTTACGCTTAACAAACAACTCCGAGGCGAAATTTGTTACAAACGCGATCTTCACTCAGATATATCAGTATTTAAATACCAATTTTACGAAAATAGAATCAATGGATCAGATCTGTGAAGACCTTAATGTAAGCAAATACTATATTCCTCATGTATTCAAAAAATATATAGGAAAGCCTCCGATGCAGTATATCACGTCAAAACGCATCGACTATGCAAAAAAACTGCTTCAGGAAACAGATATTTCAGCGTGTGAGATCGGTGAGATGTGCGGATATAAAGACCATACTTTATTCTTCAAGGCGTTCAAGAAGCTCGTCGGCACAACTCCTATCGCATTCAGAAGAGAAAATACGCATCTGTCATAAATAACCGTATAAAAAACTGTTGCAAGAGCTGTAAAAGCTTTTGCAACAGTTATTTTATTTGTTCTATTGTAAGAGCTACGGTACAGGCAAGTTTATAAAGCGATAAAAAGCATACATTTCTCCTGCAAACCGCATCTTTGGTTATAAATTTATTGAAACATCTCAAAGGGCTTTTTACCGGGCAGTCAGTTCTCTTTTCGGGTACGTAAGCAGAATATGATGCTGGATACCATATTGAAACATTCGCATATAAGACCGCCGAGCGAGAAATTGAAAATATTATGTACGATCCACGTGGGCGACATATATGCGACCTGAAAATATCTTATGTGCTTGGCATTTCCCAGCCACATAAGCACACTGCAGATCAAAAGTGCCGAAAAAGGAAGTGCGACCAAAACTATATCCCAAATGCCGTGGTTCATATACACCGAGAAAGCAAAGCACGCCGTATATGCCACCTCAACCAAAGCAAGCTTCCATTTTTTCTTGGCATCCTTCATAAACAAAAGTCCCCGCAATAGGTTTGTCAGATTAAAAAAAGCACCGCCGTATGCACCTATCATAATGAAATTCAGGAAGAACATAAAGCTTCCGACGCCCTGCATAAGGAAGAAAAGGCTGTTTTTCTTACATTGGAATGACAGTACGATTATAACAAGTCCGACAATACCGAATGTCTGAGCAATTATATCTGTCATATATGCACCCGTTATTTAACAACGCCCTTCTGAAGTATAACGTTTGCATATACTGCAGACTCACCCGTTGCGATTATGCAATAGCATTTTTTTGCTTCATCGTAAAAATCGAATCTGTCGATGTTACCGACAGCCAAACGACCTCTTTCATCGTGTTTTGTGACTATATCAGCATAAGTATCCCAAATAGGTGTGGGAACCTTGCCTATATCACAGTCCATAAGCTGCATAAGCGTTACAGGCTTTTCAACATATGTGTCAAGCGGAAACACTTCAAGAACGGCATCAAGTATTTCGGGCACGCCGTGGCCGTCCATACGAAGCACAATACAGTCACGTCCCATACTTTCAGCGGGGAAATTTCCGTCTGCGATACATATTCTGTCACTGTGTCCCATTTCACACAGCACCTTCAAAAGCTCCGGCGATAATATTTTAGGAATACCTTTAAGCATAACAATACCTCATTTTCATATATTAATCCTCTTATATAGTATCACAAAACTAAAGGCTTGTCAACATAAATATTAAAAACCGATTGCAACAGATTTAGTATAAATATACAAGAAATGCGAATAAAAATCTTTTTGTTTAAAATAAATATGTTGACAACAGCAAAAGCCCCCGTTTTCGAGGGCTTTTCGGCTGTTTTTATATTATTTCAAAATCAAATTCAAATGCTTCATCATCGCTTGACTGACCAATCCAAAGCTTGCATTTACCCGCTTCAATTATCTTTTCCATGCTGAAATTATGAAAAGCCATGTCAGAGGCTGAAAGGGAGAGTGTTACATTCGTGCTTTCGCCTGACTTCAAAAAGACTTTTTCAAATCCCTTCAATTCCTTTACAGGGCGCACACAGCTTCCCACAAGGTCACGCACGTAAAGCTGAACGACTGTTGCGCCGTCAAAATCCCCAGTGTTGCGTACTGTAAGTGTTACTGTGAGCTTTCCGTCCTTTTTCATCTTATTATCCGAAACGGTGATGTTTTCATAACTGAATGTTGTATATGATTTTCCGTATCCGAAGGGGTAAAGCGGCGGTATCTGGCAGTCACGGTATTTTGATTCAAAAGGCCAACGCCCTAAAGCGGGACGGCCTGTGTTTGTGTGATTGTAATATATCGGTATCTGACCTGTACATACAGGCAGGCTTGTTGTTAAGTGTCCCGACGGCGATACGCCCCCTGTTAAAAGATCTGCTACGGCATGACCTGCAGAGCTTCCCATCTGCCATATAAGCATAAGTGCTGATACCTTATCTTTATACGGTGTAAGTATCAGAGGTCTGCCCGAAGCGATGAGCAGAACGACAGGCTTGCCTGTTGAGATAAGTGCCTCTATAAGCTCATTCTGATTTCCGGGAAGAGTAATGTCTGAACGGCTGTTTGCTTCGCCTGACATGCCTGCCTCCTCACCGACAACAGCTATTATAACATCACATTTAGCTGAAGCTTTTATGGCTTCGGCTATTGTTATATTATCGTCATCTGATGCTGTTATTCCGCAACCGCGGGAATAAACTATTTCGGAGTCTTTGAGGGCTTCCCTTAACCCTTCTTCTATTGATACCGTATGATTGTGATCGGAAAGACATGACCAACCGCCGAGCAGATGTACTTTTCCGTCATATCCTGCCAAAGAACCGACCAGCGCTACACGCTTGCCCGCATATTTTTCGGGTGAAAGCGGTAAAATTCCGTCATTTTCAAGAAGTACGGCACTTTCCTGCGCGGCGATGCGGGCAACATTCATATGCTCTTTACAGAAGAAGCAGTCCTCACCATCCTCGTCAACAAGCGGCTCGTCCATAAGTCCGCAGAGATATTTGATTGTGAGTATCGAAAGCACGGCACGGTCAACCTGCTCTATTGTTATTTTGCCTTCGTCAATTAACTTCGGCAGAAAATCATTGTACGGATCGCCTGCCATTATCATATCGCACCCTGCATCAAATGCAAGTCTTACAGCATCTTTTAAGTCCTCTGCAAAGCCGTGGGGAATAAGCTCAACAACACCTCCTGCATCGGAAACGACAAAGCCTTTAAATCCTAATTCATCACGAAGCACGTCTGTCAAAAGATATTTGTTACCCGTTGACGGAACGCCGTTGACATCCTGAAACGATGCCATGACAGTTGCCGCACCTGCATCAATTCCTGCCTTGAAAGGGGGCAGATACACGTCATGAAGCGTTTGAAGTGAAATGTCAGAGGTATTATAATCACGT
>JAZNEN010000312.1:0-10167 GCA_045588615.1 Eubacteriales bacterium | reverse complement strand
AAGTACAATATTCTTATCGTACTTGTCAAAATGCACAAAAGCTTGTTTTTAAAGTCTTCCTCCTTCGCAAGCACGTGCATCAAATTGGAAGGGGGACAACGATAGTGGTGGATGAGGAGTTGATTTGAACATAAAGCACCTCATCCGTCAGCCTGCGGCTGACACCTGTCCCCCATCACTTGACTTTGTCAAGTGACTGGGGAAGGCTTACGCTGCAGCGGGATTACTCATCGGCAAAAGCCTCTTTGTAACCACCTGCTTAGCAGGTGGTTTTCGATAAACAAAAAAGAACGGGTGTAGTTCGTCAATCGAACGACACCCATTCCGAATAAATGTCTTTTCCAAGAGAAACGGCAACGGCGAGATTGTGTAATAAATTACGCAACTCGGGCGGATTAGGTGTCAATAAAATAAGATTAAACGGGTTTGTAACGGACAGGCATCCCGTATGAAATAAACAAAAAAATATTTCCGAAGGAAATATGCACCCCTTGCCTGCGGGGCAATTCGCAAAGCGAATTGTGGGGGGGCGCAGGCGGGGTGCTGTCACGTTTAATTACGAACATTGTATCACGTCCGAATTAAATGAGAGAAAAAAACAAGCAAAACGGGAATGCATACACACTCCCGTTTTTGGTATTGAATTGAGTTTATTTTGCTTCTACTGCTTCAACACTTACGCATTTTCTGCCTTTTGCCATATTTTCGAACTTAACACGTCCGTCAACAAGCGCAAAAAGTGTATCGTCAGAGCCGCGGCCAACATTCTTACCGGGGTGGATCTTTGTGCCTCTCTGGCGGATAATGATGTTACCAGCCAGAACGCTCTCGCCGCCGAACTTCTTCACGCCGAGACGCTGAGCCGCACTGTCACGACCGTTCTTTGTTGAACCAACGCCTTTTTTATGTGCAAAAAACTGAAGGCTTAACTTTAACATTTTATATTCCTCCGTAATTATTTGGTAAAGAGATCAGATATCTCTTTCTTGTTCTTCCACTTCCAAGTAGTCGTAATAATCCTCAAGCATATCGTTAAGCTGGAGGAAATACCCCTGCATCAAAGCGGAAATGGCGTAATTCTTACTCTTGTTTTTCTCGTATTTGGGCAATGCACCACGACAGATGACCTCAATATCCGTGGTGTCGTCGTCTATCATATACTCAACATCAGAGCCTATTGACACCTCCACGGTATTTATAATGAGCATTGTCATGGCAGATATCGCCGCACAGACGATGTCACGTCCTGCATCCTCATATCCGCTGTGGCCAACCTCACGGAATCCGTAATATATGCCGCCCGATTTGTAAAATACGATCTTCGTCATCTTGTTTACGCGTTGATGGACTTAATTGTAACCTTTGTATAGGCCTGTCTGTGTCCGATCTTCTTCTTTTCGTTCTTCTTGGATTTGTACTTAAGAACGTAGATCTTCTTGCCTCTGCCGTTTTTCTCAACGGTAGCAGTTACTGTTGCGCCTGCAACTACGGGTGTACCAACCTTGATACCGTCGTCGCCGCAAACTGCAAAAACACGGTCAAATGTATACTCGGAGCCTGCTTCAACATCGAGCTTTTCGATGAAGATAACGTCTCCTTCGGATACTTTGTACTGCTTTCCGCCTGTTTCGATAATAGCAAACACGAAAAGCACCTCTCTTTCAATAATCTCGCTGAGTAAGGTAAGGCTTGCCTTTTTATGAACCCCACATCATGCGGCAGAATATTTTAACATTATAAGGGACGCTTGTCAATATACGGGGACGTTTTCTTTGTAAATATTTTGTTAACTCTGATTTTTCTGCTTTTCAAACCCATAATCAAGCAGAAGAAAACCGCCTACGGCTATGTCAACGCCGAAGGCACAGGCGTAAAGCGACTGCTTACAAATTTCTTTCATATCCGGGGTCGGCTCGTTTATGTACATCAAAAGCGTGAACAAAAGCCCCGCCGTCACGACAAATACACATATTTTCAGTATTTTCAAAGCACGCACATCAAAAGTACGGTATTTTTTATTCAATGCTGTTCCTCCTTTAAAAAAACGGGCAGATAAAATGGAAAAATTCATATTTTATCTCTTTAAATCGGTATGCCTTTTACGTATAATATTATATAATATATAAGTGCTTTTGTCAAAGCACAATTTATGGAAACGGAATTTTTATGGTTATTGGTGTTTCAAGTGCGTGCTTTTTTCCGCACGATACGATAGGCTCGCTTAACATATGCGCTGACGGAGGCTTTAAAACAGTCGAGATATTTGCAAATACACACAGTGAGCTTTTGGGTCAGTATTTGAAGGATACAAAGAAAACAGCCGAGCAAAGAGGCTTGACGGTAACATCGATTCACCCTTTTACCTCAGGTTACGAATATATTCTGTTTTTTGCAGGCTACGACAGACGTATTGACGATGCCATAGATTATTACAAAAATTATTTTGAAGCCGCAGCATACCTCGGCGCCAAGTACGTTATCTTCCACGGGGATAACAAGCGTGCTCCGTTTGTCGGTGTTGAAAGATATGCCGAAATATTTGAAAAGCTTGAAAATACAGCAAAGACATTCGGTGTGAATGTTGCGCAGGAAAACGTTTCGACCTCACACATAGGCTCGCCGGAAAACATTGCCAAACTGCGCTGTCTTTTACCCGATATAAAATTCACGTTTGACATAAAACAGGCGTGCCGCGGCGGATATGATCCGTTTGAAATGCTAAAGGCTATGCAAAATAATATCTGCCACGTTCATCTGAACGACTGGAACGGAGAAAGCTGTACATTACCCACACACGGTGTGTGCGATTTAAAGAGAATAAAAGAAACACTCGACTCCTACGGTTATGACGGTAAATATATAATTGAAGTTTACAGACGTGATTTTTCATCTCCCTCCGATCTTACCGTATCAAGGGATGAATTTTTAAGTCTGTTCAAGTGAGAAGGATATGTTATACGAAGTAAAAGAAATATCAAGGGGATTTTCCCTTATAACGGCACAAACCGATAAATTCAAAAGTGAAAGTCTGAACATTCATTTTCTCATTCCGCTTTCAAAAGCGCCGTATTCCGAGGTGCTTTTACCGAATGTTATGACACAGGGCTGTGCAAAATACCCGACAAGAAGGCTTCTGCGTAAGAGGCTTGATTATCTTTTCAGCTCATCCGTGTCGGCATATCTGCCCACATTCGGCGATCATATGTCACTGTGCTTTTCATCATCCTTTTTGAAAAATGCTTTTGCATATGACTCCTGCGATATTGCAGGCGGAACAGCAGAGCTTTTGTTTGATCTGATGCTTGATCCGCTTATTTCAAACGGTGCTTTCAGCGATGAATACACAGAAAGAGAAAAGAAAAACAAATGCGATGCCTTGCGTGCCGCCATAAACAATAAGGATTCATATGCTTCAAACCGCTGCCTGCGCCTTATGTGTGAGGGGGAGCCTGTGTCGTTTTTATATTCCACTGACACTGAGCCTTATGAAATGATAACTCCGAGTTCTCTTTACGATAGCTATCTTGACATAATGGCACATGCACCGATCATTATGACCTATGTCGGAGAAAACATATGCTTTGCAGAGGAACTTGCATACAAGCTCTCCGAAAGGCTGAAAAACGAACACCGAAATGTCTATAAAAGCACGGTAACATACAAAGCTCCCAAAGAGATAAGATATTTTGAAGAAAAGCATAATATAAAACAAGCAAGGCTTGTTATAGGTTTCAGGGATAAGCCCTCAACGCCCGACGATATTTACATAAAGACAGTGTTTGATGAGCTGTACGGTCAATCTCCCGTAAGCAAGCTTTTCACTAATGTGCGCGAAAAGCTGTCACTTTGCTATTACTGTTCATCCGGACGTAACCACGAAACGGGCAATATGATAGTCAGAACCGGCATAAAAGCAGAAAATAAGGATCTTGCATATAACGAGATACTCCGCCAGCTGGATCTTGTAAAGCAGGGGGACTTCACCGACGGTGAGCTTGAAAATGCAAAGCGCGGCTTTGCAAACCAGGTTTTGTCCGTGCTTGACTCTCCCGACAGCATCGCATCGTTCATGTTCAAGGGCATGATGCGCGGTTGTATTCTTTCTCCGAATGAGGAAGCCGAAAAGATAATGCGCGTCACAAAGGAACAAGTGGCAGATGCCGCACGCGGTGTTAAACCCGACACTGTTTTCTTTATGTATGGAGATGAAACGGAGGATGAAAATGAAGACTGAATTTAAAAAGATCCTCTGTAACGTAACAGGTGACGTTTGCTACAAGGCTCACCTTGAAAACGGGCTTACCCTGTATGTTGCCCCGAATGATAAAATGACGGCGCACGCTGTATTTTATACCGACTTCGGCTCCGTCAACAGCAATTTCACTTTCAACGGTGAGGAACATTCCCTGCCCGACGGAATGGCACATTTTCTTGAACATAAGCTGTTTGAAACAGAGGATGGAGGCGATGCATTTTCTCTGTTTGCCGAAACGGGCGCAGATGCAAACGCATATACATCGTTTACAAAGACGGCTTACGTGTGCACAGCAACGGAAAATTTTAAAAAATCACTTGAAATACTTCTTTCGTTTGTTACCTCGCCGCATTTTACAAAAGAATCGGTCGACAAGGAAAAAGGCATAATAACCGAAGAAATAACGATGTACGACGATTCGCCCGACTGGCAGTGCATGTTCGGAATGATGAAGGGAATGTACAGGGAGGATAACCCGCTTTCTATAGATATTGCGGGAGATGCAGGATCTGTTTCACAAGCAACACCTGAGCTTTTGTATTCAATTTACGAAAAATTCTATTCACTTTCAAATATGACTCTGTGTGTTGCCGGAAACATCGACCCGTATGAAATCGGCGAAATGTGCGAAACACTTGAGGGTATAATATCGAAAACGCCAAAAACTCATTTCCCCTCTGAAGAAAAAGCTTCAAGACTTCCTTATATCGAGAAGAAAATGCAGGTATCGCGCCCGTATTTCAGTTTTGGCGTAAAAGATCTGCCGTGTGAGGATGAATATGAGCGAAACAAGCGCGCCGCCGCAATTGCCGTATTTTCTTCAATGCTTTTCGGAGGATCAAGCGAGATATACTCCCGCCTTTATGATGAGGGTATTATAAACAAAACCTTCTGTTCGGGCTACGAATGTACAGACCGTTATGCATTTTATGCTTTTTCGGGCGAAACTGAAAAGATCGACGAAATGTACACAGCTTTATGCGACCACATAGACGAAATAAAAGCAAAGGGCTTTGACAAAGAGGAATTTGAAATATCCCGCCGTGTCGTTTACGCAAGTGCGGTAAGGATATTTGAAAACAGCATACGGGTGGCTGAGGATATGTCCGATATAGGCGAATTTGTATTCACAACGCCCGAAATAATATCGGGAATCACCCCCGAATATGCTTTTGATATTTTCTGTGAGCTTTTCCGACGTGAATCATATACGCTGTCGGTAATAAATCCGCTTTAAAGCGAAAAGAAAGGATATTTAAAAATGTATCAGGTTGAGTTTAAAATGTTTGACTTTGCCTTCCGATTCTCACCCGTGGCATTCACGGTGTTCGGAAAGGACGTGTATTGGTACGGCATAATCATAACCGTGGGAATAATTCTCGGTGTTGCATATGCCTTCATGCGTGCAAAGCAAGGCGGTATAAAGGCAGACCATATGTATGACTATTCGATATTTGCTATCATTTTCGGAATTATCGGCGCGCGCACATATTACGTGCTTTCGGAAATCGACACGTATCATTCGTTTGCTGACGCTATTGCCATCTGGAACGGCGGTCTTGGCATATACGGCGGTGTTATCGGCGGTATTGCCGCGCTTGCAATAACTGCGCTTGTCAAAAAGCATAATCCGCTTCGCATACTTGACTGTGCCGCGCCTGCCGCTATGATCGGTCAGATAATAGGCAGATGGGGCAATTATATGAATCAGGAGGCATTCGGCTGTAATACAGACCTGCCGTGGGGCATGCGTTCATTTGTGCACACACCTCTCATGACCGGTACACGCATGCAGGGCACGGTTGAATACCTCAGCTCTCACAAAGCATCCATAATGCAGAAAAACCCGAATCTTATAATCGATCCGCAGGGTTATGTACACCCGACGTTTCTTTATGAATCCCTCTGGAATCTTATCGGTTTTATTCTGATAAACGCATTTTACAAAAAGAAAAAGTTTGACGGTGCGATCGTCTGCGCTTACCTCGGCTGGTACGGGCTGGGACGTATATTCATAGAAGGACTCAGAACGGACTCCCTTTACCTCGGCTCGACAAACATAAGACTGTCACAGCTCGTTGCTCTGATTTGTATTGTTTTGAGCGTGTTCTTCTTCATTCTCGGAACAGTACGTGCAAAGGCGGCAGGTATCACGACGCTTTATACAAAAACAGAAAACGGCAAATGGATGATGATCGATGCGCTTGAATCCGAAGTATCCGAAGTATCCGAAGCATCGGAAGAAGCAGAAGAAGCAGCCGGCGAAGAAGCAGAAAGCGAAAACGAACCGTCCGATGAAGAATCGGAAGAAATAACAGAAGTATCCGATATAGCGGAAGAAACAGAAGAAACGGAGAATGAAGAAAATGGCAGTAATAATTGACGGAAAAAAGACCTCGTCCGATATGAGAGGCGAGATCAGGGAAAGAACACTGAAATTCAAGGAAGAAAACGGATTTTTGCCCGGTCTTGCGGTAATAATCGTGGGTGAAGATCCCGCATCGCAGGTATATGTAAGAAACAAGAAAAAGGACTGTGATGAGGTCGGCTTCAATTCCGAGGTTATCGCACTTCCCGAAAACACGGAAGAAAAGGAACTGCTTGCACTCATTGACACACTCAATAAAAGAGATGATATACACGGTATTCTCGTTCAGCTTCCTTTGCCGAAGCACCTTGATTCGGAGATAGTAATAGCCGCAATTGACCCCGAAAAGGACGTTGATGCTTTCAGCTATGTAAATGTCGGTAAAATAACAGTCGGAAATTACAGCTTCCTGCCCTGCACGCCCGCAGGTGTTATGGAGCTTCTGAAGCGTTACAACATCGAAGTTGCAGGCAAAAACTGCGTTGTTGTCGGCAGAAGTAATATCGTTGGCAAGCCCATGGCGCTTTTGCTTCTTCACGCAAACGGTACGGTAACGGTTGCGCACTCCCGCACACAAAATCTTGCAGATGTCACAAGAAATGCAGATATTCTTGTATCTGCCGTCGGCAAGGCTGATTTTATCACCGCTGATATGATAAAGGAAGGCGCTGTTGTTATCGACGTCGGTATGAACAAAAACAAAGAAGGCAAGCTTACAGGCGACGTTGACTACGAAAGCTGTTTTGCAAAGGCGTCGGCGATCACTCCCGTTCCCGGCGGTGTCGGCCCTATGACAAGAGTAATGCTGCTTGAAAACACGCTCACAGCGGCACAAAATAAACGCCTTCTCCAGCCACTTGACGAAGTCAAGTGATGGGGGACAGTGTGGCAACGAGATTGCGCAACAAGTTACGCAACTCGGACGGATGAGGTGTCAAATTAAACGGGTTCAAAACGGCGCATCCCCGGACCCCCCACCGGGGGATGCGCATATTTCCTGCGGAAATATAAATGAACAAAAATGCGTTTAAAACGGCGGGAGCAAGCCCCCGCCCTACGGCATCACGCTGAATAAAACGCGTGAAAATGTTTAAGTTATTATATAATTTTGTAATTTTTTTGTTACAATCATTGACTTTAACAAGCTAAAGGGATATAATTCTCGTATATATGTAAAAAAACAAACTTATGTTTGAAAGGAATACAAAGATGAAAAGAGTCTATAATTTTTCGGCAGGTCCTTCCGCACTTCCCATATCAGTTCTTGAGCAGTGCGCAAATGAAATGGTATGCTACGGCGATGCCGGCATGTCCGTTATGGAAATGAGCCACCGTTCACCCGCATACGATGCAATAATCAAAGATGCTGAAAAGCTTCTGCGCAAGGTTATGAACATACCCGACAACTACAAGGTACTGTTCTTGCAGGGCGGCGCATCACTTCAGTTTGCATCGGTTCCTTTGAACCTTATGACAAAAAACAAAAAGGCTGACTATATCGTAAGCGGTCAGTTCTCGGGAAAGGCGCTCAAAGAAGCTGAAAAGTACGGTGATGCACGACTTGTTGCAACATCAAAGGACAAGAACTTTACATACATTCCCAAGACAACACGCGATGACTTCCGCGCTGATGCTGACTATGTTCACATCTGCTTCAACAATACAATTTACGGTACAAAATTCAACTACATCCCTGATACAGGCGATGTTCCCCTGGTTGCTGATATGTCTTCCTGCATCCTTTCTGAGCCTGTTGATGTTACAAAATTCGGTATGATCTATGCAGGTGCACAGAAGAACGTGGCTCCCGCAGGTCTTACGATCGTTATTGTAAGAGAGGATCTTATCGGAAACGCACGCGAGGATATCCCTGCTGTTATGGATTACAAGATAATGGCAGATAACGATTCAATGTACAATACTCCCCCCTGCTATCCCATCTACGTTGCAAAGCTCGTATTTGAATGGATAGAATCACTCGGCGGACTTGAAGCTATGAAAAAGCTCAACGAGGAAAAGGCGGCGGTTCTTTACGATTACCTCGATTCACAGGACTACTATATAGCTCCCGTTGAAAAGGATGCACGTTCAATGATGAACGTAACATTCGTTACAGGCGATGCTGAGCTTGACAAGAAGTTCGCAAAGGAAGCAGACGCACTCGGCTTCAAGAACATCAAGGGACACCGTTCAGTCGGCGGTATGAGAGCGTCAATTTACAACGCTATGCCCATTGAAGGCGTAAAGGAACTCGTTAAATTTATGGATGAATTCGCAAAGAATAATCCCAAAGCGTAACGAAAGGAAACGAACAATGAAAATCAAACTTCTTAATAAGATCGCAAAATGCGGCACGGCTGTATTTGACGATAAATATACAGTCGGCGAGGAAATAGAAAATCCCGATGCGATAATGGTGCGTTCCGCTGCAATGCACGATATGGAATTCAATAAAGACCTTAAAGCTATCGCACGTGCGGGTGCCGGTGTCAACAACATTCCCGTTGACAGATGTGCTGATCTCGGTATCGTTGTTTTCAACACACCCGGCGCAAATGCCAACGCTGTTAAAGAGCTTGTAATTGCAGGACTTCTTCTTGCTTCCCGTGATATCGTCGGCGGTATCGACTGGGTAAAGGCAAACAGCGCTGACCCCGACATAGCGAAGAGCGTCGAAAAGAACAAGAGCAAGTTTGCAGGCCACGAGCTCAAGGGCAAAAAGCTCGGTGTTATCGGTCTCGGTGCTATAGGCGGTCCGCTTTGTAACCTCGCACGCCACTTCGGAATGGAAGTATACGGATGCGACCCGTATCTTTCCGTTGAAGCGTCTTGGGACATCTCCCGTGACGTTCACAGAATTATGACAAGAGAAGAAATATTCAAGGAATGTGATTTTATATCCATTCATACACCTCTCGTTGTAAACGACGATCCCAAGGTTGCAACAAAGGGTATGATAAACTCCAACACTATCGCTATGATGAAGGACGGCGTTGTTATTCTTAACTTCGCACGTGATGCGCTTGTTGATGACGATGCTATCGAAGCGGCACTTGCAAACGGTAAGGTAGCAAAGTACGTTACAGACTTCCCGAATGCAAGAACAGCAGGCATGAACGGCGTTATTGCAATTCCCCACCTCGGTGCATCCACTGAAGAGGCTGAGGATAACTGTGCTGTTATGGCGGCTCACGAGCTTGTTGATTTTCTTGAATACGGAAACATCAAGAACAGCGTAAACTACCCGAATGTTGAGCTTCCGCACAACGGCGACTACCGTCTGTGCGTGTTCCACAAGAACATTCCCAATGTGCTTTCACAGATCACAGCGGCTGTTTCCGATGCAAATCTCAACATCGAAAACTTCATCAACAAGTCAAAGAAGGACAATGCGTATACGATCGTTGAGATCAACGGCGCACTTCCCGATGAAATTATTGCAAAGATAACTGCCATCGAAGGTGTTGTACGAGTAAACGTAATAAAATAAAATTCTATTCAAAAGGGACCGGCTCATTTTTCGGAATTCTTTCCAAAACGAGCC
>JAZNEN010000311.1:0-2658 GCA_045588615.1 Eubacteriales bacterium | reverse complement strand
TAGAAAAAGAAATAAAAGAAATGCCGAATTACTTTGCGGATTATGAAACAACGGTTCATTTTATTTCTCTTGAAGAGTTGAAGCGTGACCACAACAGTATACCGCATGGAGGTTTTGTTATCAGAAGCGGTAAAACAGGATTTGACCTTGAAAATAACCATATTATAGAGTACAGCCTTAAGCTTGATTCCAACCCCGAATTTACGGCATCCGTTATAACCGCCTGTGCACGTGCGGCACACCGTATGTACAAAGAGGGATTCAAGGGCTGTAAAACAGTTTTCGATGTCCCACCCGCATATTTGAGTCCCGAACCTTACGAAGAGCTTATAAGGCGCCTTCTGTAAATTCAACACTGTTGGATTGTCAATTATAGGTGACACTGTTTTCAAAAAACAAAAAAACTTGCATACCGCATTTAAAATCAGTATGCAAGTTTATTTTATTTTGTTGCATCTATGCCTATAAGATGATCATATCAGCCTTGAACTATCATATCTGCAAGAAGCGAAAGATCTGCCTGTGTTATTTTTCCGTCAAAGTCTATATCTGATGCAGAAGTACCTATTCTTACATTTTCTCCCATAAGATATTTTTTGATTCTTATTACATCTTTACCGTTGACTGTTTTATCCCCGTTGGCATCACCCAAAATGTAATCCTCCACGATTACTGTAAACGGTTCTGCATATGCCGCAATTGCACCGTTTTCGCTGATAAGCGTTATATTGTCTGCACTAAAGGTATACACACCCTCAGGTGCATCCTTTGCGTGAAGTGTGATATATGCTACAGTATGTGATCCTGTCGGTTCACCGCTTAAAGCTATGTCATAGCCTGTGCCGTTCTTCTTCGACAGCTCACCGCCGTATACTTCCGTTATTTCAAACGCTCCGTCATAATTGAGGTCAAATGATATATCCGTTATACCGACAGTATTTTTTGTGCTGACCGTAATGATGACATATCCGCCCTTTTGAACGGTGACATTTTCAAAAGTAATATAATCACATCCGCTTTTCGCTATCACATCGTCCGTCATTTCACGACTTTTGCCGTCTGTCTGCCAATAAAGTACGGGATATTTGTCATTCACCGATGAAGTATCTTCAACGTAATTTGTATTTCCGCCACAGTTAAGTTTATCAGTACCAAGTGCATTTTTACCTGTGTAAAGATAAATATTGACGGTTTGCGTATTATTGGTTATTTGAGAAGAAATCTGTCTTGACGTGTACTGGCTTGCGCAGTGATCAAGTGCAACACAAATATTTGAAGATGTTGCACCGCCTGCTATCTCACCTACTAAATACCCTTTATAGTCTCCTGCAGCCGATGCCGAATATCCTGTCATATTATAATCATTTACATAGTAGGAACGTTTTATATACAAACTCGTTGCTGTGTTTTCTCCTACCGCAACACCGACTACACCGCCTGCAATTAGTGATTTTCCAAAGCTTACACCCGAAACGTAGGCGTTGACATATGAATCCTCAATAGTACAAGCACCGGCTGAGCCTACAAGACCGCCGACATTTGTTATACCGAAAACATCTGCGTGCGAATAGCATTTTTTGATCTCCGAACCGTCATTCATATATCCTACAAGCCCGCCTACAGAATAGTCACCCTTTACAGAACCGCTTGAAATACCGAGGTTTTCAATTAAAGCCTTATCAATATAGCCGAAAAGTCCTGCATTGTATCCATTCTCGTTTATATAAAGACCGTGTATGTTATGTCCCAAGCCGTTGAATGAGCCCTTGAAAGGATAATCAGATGTACCTATCGGTATAAATTTTTCGTTTTCGAGATAAATATCAGCCAAAAGATATACTGTACTGTCTCCGTGTGTATTTTTGCCTGTATTTACATCGTATACAAACGATAAAAACTCATCCTTGTCGCTTATATAATAATTTGTGCCGTCATTAGGTATCACCGCTTGCTTTCCGCCCTGCCAGCAAAGCACAGGATAGTAGTCATTAGTGCCGTAAATATCATCTGCATAAGCATTGCGGTAATTGAGCTTCTTGAAATCCTCGCTGTGTGTTCCGAGGGAAATATTTCCCGTTGACATCTCCGCATTAGTACGTCTATCTGCATTTGCGGATATCATCGAACCGATGGGATACAAGCATCCCGACACATCAACAGTAAGTGTTGCTGTAGGCTCCGAGCTTGTAGCGGGTGCAATTTTACTGTATATAGCACCTGAATAAACGTGCTTATCGGTATCATTCGTACCCATAACTTTTTCGCCTGCATAATAACAGCCGTTTATGCTCACCCTTTGTCCTTCGCCGTAGCTTGCGGAGGAATATCCGACAATACCGCCCGTTGTTACGGGATTACCCGAGGTGCCCGATGTTCTTGTGCAGGTTATAGTACCTGTGTAATAGCAGTTACGCACGGTACAGACATTCCACGATGCGCCGAGTATTCCGCCTATACCTCCGCGGCTGCCTATAACATCCGCTTTGCTGTAGCAGTTTTCGATAATCGTACCGCTTGTGCATATACCGCATACAGATCCTACAGCCCAGTCAGATGACTTTATAAGTCCCGATTCAATACCAAGATTTCGAATTTCCGCAACGCTTACGTAGCCGAAAAAGCCTGAACGCTCCGTATTTTCGTCAATGTACAAATGGT
>JAZNEN010000310.1:0-2175 GCA_045588615.1 Eubacteriales bacterium | reverse complement strand
CACTTAAAAGTTTCGCAATCTCGTTAAAACCGTTTTGGACGGCATGGTCATATGCAGTCTTTCCTTCACTGTCACATATCGCCCTGTCTGCGCCAAGCTCAAGCAACAGTTTAACAATATCACGGTTGTTGTTTTTGACGGCTATAATCAAAGCGGTATTACCGGAAGGATCGAGGGAATCAACTTCAAAATAATCGTTTTGTATAAAATATTTTACTGCATTGTAATTACTATAGTGTGCAGCATAGGTCAATGCATGTTCGGAATTTACTCCTAACTTTAGAGAGGCACCGTGTTCCAGCAAATATACGAGCAATTCATAGCCTTCTTGTATAGTTTCCTCGCTATCATTCTTAGATACATATAACACCTCATAAACCGAACCAACTCCTCGGCGTGTATAATGAATATCCGCACCGTTATCAATTAAATACTTCGCACATAAAAATCTGTCCGTCGAAGTGCTACTCAGCACCTCAATCAGTGGGTTGGTATCTGTAAAATTGTCTGTTTTGTTTACATCCGCACCGTTTTCAACAAGCAATTTTATCATATCTGAATTTCCCTTGTCGCACGCTTCTATCAAAGGAGTTCGATTAAACCATAAAATGTCCGGAGCGTACAGCAAAATATATTTACGGGCATTGATCCAAGCACCGCGATCTATTGCTTTTTGTGCGGCATTACAATCATTATTTTTTATAGCTTCGAACAATTGACGGTTCTGATACCATCCGTTAAACATTAGACCGCTTACGAGCATCAGTAACAGTACCGATACTGAAACAACTGTAAAAGTTACAGTGGTAACTTTAATAATTCGTTTTGTGGTCTTAGACATTGATTCTTCTCCTCATATGTATATTCCGACAAAAGATAATGCTCTTTGTATTGGTATTTTCGCTTTCTTTTGACTCGTTTAGAATATCCGCAATCTCGGTGAAGCCGTTTTCGACAGCATAATCATAGGCCGTTTTTCCATGCTCGTCACGTATCGAAGGATCAGCTCCTTTTTCAAGAAGAAAGCTTACCATATCAACATATTCTTTTTCGGTAGCAAATCTGAATGCAGCGTATTTAACTGTCATAATCAGAGGAGTTGCACCTTCATATCCCGACTCGTTTACGTCGGCTCCGTACTTATCTAGCATAACGCCTGCAACCGAGGTGCTTTTCTTTCGTATCACATGCCAAAAAGCGTAATTCCAGCTGTAACCTTCGGATTGAAACTCTGTTTCACCGCCGTTTTCAAGCAGATAGCTAAAGATTTCATCCATCAATGGAGAGTTGTTTACCATACCCGCAACGTGTACTGTGACGGTTTCTCCTAGACCTGATGCAGCATTAATATCCGCTCCGTGCTCAACAAGCAATTTCACGATCTCAAAGCACCGTTCGTCAACGCCGCTTACCTCGTTATGAACGAGAGAAGCTTCCAAGGCATTAAAGTTGCCGTCAAAAGCATAATTGGGATCGGCTCCGTTTTCGAGAAGAACCTTAACAGCCTGTACGTTACGGTGACGACATGCCTCAACAAGAGGTATTCGCGGGCCGTCCGCATCAATGAAACTTGCAATGGTATTAAAAAACTCAGGACCGGTTGCGCCGTTAGAAAAATCCGTGTCGATCTCTTCGCCTGCTGCGATCTGTTCGCACAGTGAATATGCGGTACAGTACTTGTAAATGTTTATACCCGCACCTACCAACATTGCAATAGACGCTGTAAGCAAAACTGCACAAAGAGATATCGGTATTATCTGTTTCTTTTTCATCATTAATTACCTAATATACTTTCTCACACTTCTGTTGTAATGTCAGGTGAATTTTTCCACAAATTATTCGAATGAATAATACTCTCCGTAGTACTTTTTAAGGAAGGTTCCCCAACCTTCTTCAATAGCTTTTTCTACCTCATTCTTAACCTCGATCGTACAATAAAAACCCACAAACAGCAATGTGCAATTACTGTCATTGTAAACAAACATTTGGAACGCTCTTGGGTAATCGCACAAATGCGTGGAAGCTGTCTGTAAATTCTTAATATTCTCAATAAAAATATATCCATTGTGTTCAAATGAGTTGTTCACGGAGAGCACCATATTTTCCTGACAGTATTCCTTAGCCTCCTCATAGACAGAAGAGTCATACTCCAAACGAACCAAGTCGGATCGTAGC
>JAZNEN010000309.1:0-5651 GCA_045588615.1 Eubacteriales bacterium | reverse complement strand
CGGCATTTGTCGGCTCGCTTCTGTCTGTATACGATGAAACAACATTTGCCGAAATGTTCTGTCCCAACTGGAGAGATAACACGATCTACCTTTCACACATGGGTGAATATAATGTAAAATGCGCAGGCTCAAAGCCCGACTGCCGAATAAGCAACTTCCCGTATGGCAAAAATGCAGGTAAGCCCGTCAATATGATGACGGTCTTCAAGCCCGGTGAGGCTGTATATGTTGCACTCAATCCGATAGGTAACGGCAAGTACAGACTTATTCTTACCGAGGTGGAGGTGCTTGAAGTACCCTATGAGACATCGTTCAGAAACGATGTAAGCGGTTGGATGAAGGTATGCAAGCCCTTGAATGAATTTCTCCCCGAATTCAGCCGTCTTGGCGGTATCCACCACGGTGCTATGGTATACGGCGGAGATGTTTCTGCTCTTGCTTCCTTCGGTAAGATAATGGGCTGGGAAGTTTCCGTAATTAAATAAAGAGGTTTTTGTATGTATTATATTGGTATTGACCTTGGCGGCACAAATATTGCCGCAGGTCTTGTAGACGAAAATAATAATATTGTCAAAAAAATGTCCGTGCCTACGCTCCCCGAAAGAGGAAACGATGCGGTAACCGCTGATATTGCAAAGCTGATAAGCGACCTCGCTTTCTCTTACGGCATCAGCCTTGACGATGTTGCGTATGCAGGTCTTGCAACACCCGGCGCTATCAACTGCGACACGGGAACGATCGACAGGGCATGTAATCTGCTTATGGAGGATTACCCCATTGTTGATAAGCTTTCGGCACTCACACCCGTCAAGATCTATCTTGAAAACGATGCAAATGCCGCAGCCCTCGGTGAGGCTGTTGCAGGTGCTGCAAAGGGTGCGAAGTATTCCGTTATGGTAACGCTCGGCACGGGTGTCGGCGGCGGTATCGTTATCGACGGAAAGGTATTCTCCGGCTTCAACTATGCAGGCGGTGAGCTTGGCCATATGGTAATTGAATATAACGGCAGACAGTGCAACTGCGGACGTAAAGGATGCTGGGAGGCATACAGCTCTGCCACGGCTCTCATTGAGATGACAAAAGAAGAAATTGCAAAATCTCCCGATTCGGAGCTTGCAAAAATAGCCGCCGAAAAAGGCAAAGTCAATGGCAGAACAGCGTTTCTGGCAAAAGATAAGGGAGATGCGGCAGGTATAAGAGTTGTTGAAAAATACCTTGATTACCTCGCTTGCGGTATCACGAATGTCATAAATCTGTTCCAGCCCGATATCGTTTGCATCGGCGGCGGTATCTCAAACGAGGGTAAGGGACTTATCGAGCCTTTGCTCGGCAGAATAAACAGCGAAGTATTTACAAAGACGATAGCACCCGAAAGACAGACCGTTATCCGTCTTGCAACGCTTGCAAACGATGCGGGCATCGTCGGCGCGGCTAACCTCGGCAAGTGATATGAAAATTAAAAATTGTTTTGTACCCGTTATACTGTACGTCCTGCTTTTTGCAGGACTTGCAGTGGGTACGTTTTATGACTACCAAATATCGCAGACACTGACGCAGATGGAGGATTCTTGGGCTCGCTTTATGGAAATATGGGCAGAGCCGCCGTCACTTCTTTTTGTTGCATTTTCGTTTGCCGCACTTACGGTATATGTCGTGAAACAGAGGGTAAAAGGACACATTTATTTGTCAGGACTCTGTTTTATAGGCGGTGCTATCGCAACGTATTCAACTATCACAAGAACGGTTGAATATTACAGCATTGAAACGTACGAAATGACACTTACGAAAATTTTATCGGGTGTCGGCACGGTTATAATAATGGCTCTTTTTGTGAAGCTTGCATCGATGATAAAGGATGAAACGCTCATAAAAATAAAGCCCGCACTTGTGACTGTTGTCGCTGTCGGACTTGCAACGCTCGTTATAATTTCGTCGATCAAATCCGTGTGGGGAAGGGAACGCTTCCGTGCAATGGAGGATATTTCCCACTTCACAAAATGGTACATACCCGTAGGCAGAGCTTTGGACGATGCGCATAAGTCGTTCCCGTCGGGACATACCTCGAATGCGGTGATATTATATACGGTTTCCTTTATTTTTGATAAGCTCGGCGATAAAAAGAAAGCAAATACGGCAAAGCTTCTTGCAATTTTGTGGGTGGCTCTCGTTATGTTTTCAAGAATAGTGTGCGGTGCGCATTTTCTTTCCGATACGTGCGCAGGCGCAATTATCACAATGACTATCGTTATTGTGTGCCGTAAAATATTCTGTAAGGATGCAAAAAGTCTTTAAGTTCAGCTTATGAAATCGTTTAAAACTACAAAAATTGCCTGTTACATAGGATTTTTCACACAGGCTGTTATAATTAATCTTGCGCCCGTGCTGTTCATTGTTTTCAAAGGACAGTTCGGGTTTTCCTATGAGGAGCTCGGGCGTCTTATCCTCATAAATTTTGCCGTGCAGATAGCAACGGATGTTGTTTCCTTGAAGGTGCTTGAACGTGTACCGCTTCGCATTCAGCTTCTGACAGCTCATATACTGTGCTTTTCCGGCCTTGTCGGTATGTCGGTTTTGCCGAATATTTTACCGCCGTATGCAGGACTTGTTTGCGCTGTGGTGATGTATTCTGTCGGCGGCGGACTTATCGAGGTGTTGCTCAATCCCGTTGTGTCGCACTTGCCCGAAACAAATACAAGGGTGGAAATTCCGCTTTTGCATTCCTTTTACTGCTGGGGACATTTGCTGACGTGCCTTTTATCAACGGTGTATCTGTACTTTTCAGATAATTGGCAGCTGCTTCCCGTTTTGTGGGCGACGGTTCCTCTGACAGCGGTCATTATGTTTTCAAAAGCACCGCTTCCCGAATTTGAAAAAGGGAAAGAAAGAACGCCTGTGGGCAAGCTGTTGAAGTCAAAAGCGTTTTTAACGCTTATGCTCGTTATGGTATGCTCGGGTGCGGCTGAACAAGCGGTGGCGCAGTGGGTGTCGTATTTTGCGGAGATAGGCTTGCAAATACCGAAAATATACGGTGATGTTATCGGCGTGTGCGGATTTGCCTTTTGTATGGCACTTTGCCGTACGCTTTACGGGATTTTCGGTGAACGCTTCAATATAAAAAAGGTGCTTTTGTATTCATCGATCCTTTGTATCGTTTCGTATGCGCTCATCTGTCTTGTGAATTCGCCCGTGGTGTCGCTTATCGGTTGTATTCTGTGCGGTGTTTCGGTTGCACTCATGTGGCCCGGTACGGTTGCGGGAGCTGATGAGGATTTTCCCCACGGCGGAGCAGTGATGTTTGCGCTTCTTTCTGTCATGGGTGATGTCGGCTGTTCGGCAGGACCGTGGATAACGGGACTTATTTCCGATGCCGTAGAGAAAAATACATCGTTTTTTGAAAACCTCGTGTTCTTTGACGGTATGGCACCTGATCAGATCGCACTCAAATGCGGAATATTCGTAATAATCGTATTCCCCGTCACCATGGCATTGTGCCTATCCCATTATATAAGGAATAAATATAAATAGTAGGGCGGGGGCTTGCTCCCGCCGCTTTATCCCGTTTTGATGAATTTGTATTCGATTGCGGATGAGGTGTCAGATTAAATGGGTATCAGATGAAAATAAGCGCCCGTCCGCACCCCCTCGGACATAGGGCGCCACACCGTCGGACGGTGTTTTATAAAATGAAAAAAGTTATCAAAACCACTTGACAAAGCATAATAAATGTGATATTATATCTTGTACAAAAAAGCAGAAACGATTTTCCGTTCTCACCTTGACCGCTTTAAGCTGTGGGTTAATACTTACAAACGGCTGTACTGTGCCGTGGTTTTGGTATGCGGGAAAAATGTTTCACCGCATTTTTTTAATCTATTTTGGAGGTGTTTGGCAATAAGCACTAAGGATCTTTTAATCAATGACGACATTAAGCTCGCACAGGTGAGAGTAGTCGGTGACGACGGCGAGGTATTCGGAATAATGAGCGCTGACGAAGCACGTGAGATAGCATATGACAGAGGACTTGACCTCGTTCTTATCGCACCCACGGCAAATCCGCCCGTGTGCAAGGTTATTGATTACGGTAAGTACCGCTTCGACCGTGACAAAAGGGAAAAAGAAGCAAAGAAAAAACAGCAGAATACCGAAGTCAAGGAAATCCAGCTTTCGCTTACGATCGATACTCACGATTTTATGACAAAGGTAAAACATGCCCACCGTTTCTTGAAGGGAATGGATAAGGTTAAGGTCGTTGTCAGATTCAGGGGAAGACAGATCACTCATCAGAGCATGGGTTACGATATTCTCCAGCGCTTTGCTGATGCATGTGCCGAATACGGCGCTTGCGATAAACCCCCGGTGGCAGAAGGCAGAAATATCACAATGATGCTTTCTCCCATCAAACCCGATGCGAAAAACAAAGGCTGATATTTGCGCCCCATTGATGCGCAGTATCACAGAATTTATTTAAAGGAAAGGAAAAAATCATGGGAAAAATCAAGTCACATAAGGCCTCGTCCAAAAGATTCAGTCTGACAGGCACAGGCAAGGTAAAGATCAATCACACAAACCGCCGTCACAAGCTCGGTAAGAAGAGCACAAAGCGTAAGAGAGACCTCAGACAGAGAGGCTACCTCAGCGAATGCTTCACAAAGACTGTTAAGTCTCTTATCCCCAAGGACTGATTTAGGAAGAATAGGAGGAAATAAAAAATGGCAAGAATTAAAGGCGCATTGGCAACTCGTAAGAGAAGAAATAAAATGCTCAAGCTCGCAAAAGGCTACTGGGGTGCAAAGAGCAAGCACTTCAAGATGGCTAAGCAGCAGGTAATGAAGAGCGGTAACTACGCTTTCGCAGGCAGAAAGATGAAGAAGAGAGACTTCCGTCGTCTCTGGATCACAAGAATCTCTGCTCAGGCAAAGGTTAACGGTATGAACTACTCCACATTCATGAACGGTCTTAAGAAGGCAGGAGTAACACTCAACCGTAAGATGCTCGCTGAAATCGCTGTTTATGACAAGGATGCTTTCGCAGCACTTGCAGAACAGGCAAAGGCAGCACTTAAATAAGTTACTTAAAAACCGACGAATTTTCGTCGGTTTTTTTTCTTAATGTATTTCCGCAGGAAATACACGCCCCTTTGCCCGTGGGCAGTTCGCATGGCGACTACTGTTCGCCTGCGAACTGTGGGGGACGGGCAGGGGCGTTTTGACAGTTTTGTATAATATGATAGATTTTTTCGTTAAAAATCGAACAAATATTCGATTTTTTGTATATTTGTTCATTTTTCTGTGATATAATGATAGTGTATTAAAGATTCAGAGGTTTACTATGGTACAGCTTACCGAAAAAGAACGGAAAATATATGAGTTTATTGTTGATGAGATAAATAAGGGCAAATGCTCGCCGTCAGTGCGTGATATTAAAGATGCAATAGGCTTTGCAAGCACATCGACCGTGCACGGGTATCTTCAGAAGCTTGAAGAAAAAGGGTATATACAAAGAGAGCAGGGCAAGTGCCGCACCGTGCGTGCAGGCGGAAGCACGACACCGTCCATTCCCGTACTCGGTAAGGTTGCCGCAGGACAGCCGATATTTGCAGAGGAAAATTACGACGGATATATAAATGTGCAGATACCGACAGGATACAGGTC
>JAZNEN010000308.1:0-8773 GCA_045588615.1 Eubacteriales bacterium | reverse complement strand
AAGTAAGCGCGAGAATTTTGTCTGGGAAAACTTTTCTGCGATTTCCTGTTTATCAGCATCTATAGAAACTGCTTCAAGGTCCATTCTGTGCGTAAGTATCTCTTCTGCTTTGAGATCTCTGAATTCAATAGCACTTCGTATAAGTTCGCCGCTGTTGTCGTCAATGCTGCCTTCCTGTTGAACTTCTTCAACGATCATAAGCAGTTCTTCCTGAGATATTCCCTGACTTTCTTCGATTTTAAATACTTTTGATAAAAGCTTTTTCCACTGCGAGAAAATGAAGTTTAAGGGTGTCAGAATTATTATAAGTACATTTATAAACGGGGCAGAGAACATCGCAAATTTTTCGGGTGAATCTTTTGCAAGGCTTTTAGGCGAAATTTCGCCGAATATTAACACCACAACTGTAATTACAACCGTAGATATCGTTGCACCGACATCGCCGTAAAGTTTTACAAACAATACAGTTGCGATGGATGCCAGACTGATGTTTACGATGTTGTTTCCTATAAGTATTGCCGAAAGAAGCTTGTCGTAATTGTCAGAAAGCTTCAAAACAAGCTTTGCACGCTTGTTGCCCTTTTCTACAAGTGTTTTAATTCTTGTTTTGTTAAGGGACGAAAATGCGGTTTCTGTTGCAGAAAAATATGCGGAAAATAATACCAGAATTACCATAGCGATAATTTGCGGTATACTGTCGGTGGGCATAATAAACTCCTTCTTCTATTTGAACTCAGTTGGGTATGTAAACACAAAAAGGCATGCCTGCAAACGAAATCCCGTGTGCAGGTATGCCTGATATTACATTGTAAAAATACTACAATCGCCTTCGGCTGAGTCCATAATTAGTAAATAATCCTCAATTCATTAATTTATTTAACTGAGGGGGATTATATCATATGTTAAGCAGTTTGTCAACTGTAATCTGAATAATTAATTAATTATTTACTATTTTATCACCAAAACCGTTATTATTACACCATGAGGCGAAGGTTGAGCCGGCGGGTGTTTTAATAGCTGTAAGAGCTGTACAATCAGCAAATGCACTTGCTCCTATTGACGAAACGCTTGACGGTACAGTGATGGTTTCCAAGGATGTGTTATTGAAGAATCCGTAATCTCCAATCGATGTGACACCGTCATGCAAAGTAACGGTCTTAAGCGAAGAACACGTTGCAAATGCTCCGTTACCTATCTTAGAGGTGTGGGAGGGAAGTGAATATTCTTCACTGTGGGCACCGGGATAGCAAACAATGGTTTTCATATCTTTAGTGAAAAGAACACCGTCGAATGTTGTAAATGCTGTGTTGGAAAGTGCAACGTCGATATTTTTCAAGCTTTGGCAGTAGAAGAAAACATATCTGCCGATGCTTGTCAATGTTGAGGGAAATGCAATGCTTTCAAGCAAGTGACAGTTATTGAAAGCATAATCACCGATGGACTTAATTCCTTCCGGAAGATTTACTGAAATAAGCGAGGAGCATTGCCAGAATGCTTTATTCCCGATCGTTCTGACTGTTGAGGAAATGTTCACAGAATACAGCTTTGTACAGTGCCAGAACGCACCGTCACTGATTTCTGTTATACCTTCGGGCAATACGACTGATACAAGTGAGCTTGAATCAAAGCAGTTTGCGCCGAGTTTTACAACGGCAAGCCCCTGAATTTTTTGCGGTATCTTTATGACAGTTTCGCTTCCTGTATAACCTGTTATAGAGGCACCGAAAGCGGTGGTTTCATATGTGAAAAATGAAGCATCGGTTTCGTTTGCGGCTTCAAAAATTGCAGTATAAGAAGAAACATCCTTTGCTACAATTGATCTTGTGGCATCTGTTACACCGTCTGTCCACATTTTAAATGCGTAGCCGTCGTTTGCTTTCGCTGTAAGAGTTGCTGTCGCACCGATATCGTAAACTCCCGAGCCTTCAACAGTTCCGGCTGTTTCGGAGATGCTTGACGCGGTTATCTGTATTTCTTGGCTTGTGTCGATTATGTTATCTTCTTCTATCGGAGGACGTGAGGATGCAACAGTTTCTGTGCCTGTGATTGAGGTGTCAGTACATGAAGCAAGTGCCAAAATTGCTGAAATAGCTGTTATAAAAGATAATATTTTTTTCATTTAACTATACTCCAAATTTTATTTACAAACGTCGGGCATATATTTTCTGAAATATGCCAATTTTACACAAATACAAACGATGTGTATCGCAAGAGCCAATTCGGGATCTGAAGGATATGTGGGAGCAAGGCGGAGGTTTTTATCACACGGATCTATGCCATAAGGGAATGTAGAGCCCGCTTTTGTGAGTGTAACACCGGCTTGCGCTGCAAGGTCATATGTTGTTTTTGCAAGCCCGTCGGCTGTGTTCAAGCTGATGAAATAGCCGCCGCGAGGTCTTACCCAGCTTGCGATTCCTGTTCCGCCAAGTTCTTTTTCAAGGGTGGAAAGTACGATTTCAAACTTCGGACGCAAATGGCGTGCGTGGAGCCTCATATGGTCAAGAATACCTTCTGCATTTTTAAAATACCAAACGTGTCTGAGCTGATTTATTTTATCTGAGCCTATGGTTTGCACCTGCATTACGCTCTTTATCTGCTCTCTATTGTTGTCGCTTACAGCCATAAGAGCAACGCCCGAACCGGGGAAGGAGATCTTGGATGTGGAGAAGAACATAAATACCTTGTCTTCATTTTCCGTACCTTTAACGAGATCAAATAAATTAAGAAGCTTGTCGCCTTCGTCTTCGATGTCGTGAACGGCATACGCATTATCCCAGAAAATCCTGAAATCTTTTGCGGCAGTCTTAAGGTTTGCAAAGCGGCGCACAGTGTCATCGGAATACGTGATACCGTCGGGATTGGAATATTTCGGCACGCACCAGATTCCCTTGATCGATGCATCCTCAGCCACGAGATTTTCAATAATGTCCATATCGGGACCTGTGGGTGTCATAGGTACATTTATCATTTTGATGCCGAGAGATTCACATATTGCGAAATGTCTGTCATAACCGGGAACGGGGCAGAGAAATTTCACCTCGGGTAAACGGCACCAAGGGGTATCGGAACCGTAAACACCGTACAGCATCGCTCTTGCCATCGCATCGTACATCATGTTAAGGCTGGAGTTTCCTCCGAGGATGATGTTGTTTGCGGGAATATCAAGAAGCTCCGCAAACATCTGTCTTGCTTCCGGAAGTCCAAACAGGATACCGTAGTTTCTGCAATCTGTTCCGTCCTGCGTGCGGCACTGCTTACTGCTGTGAAGTACACCCAAAAGCGATTCTGTAAGGTCAAGCTGTTCTGTATTGGGCTTGCCTCTTGACATATCCAAAGAAAGCTTCTTAGATTTTATTTCTTCATATTCGGAAAGCAAGGCTTTATATTCCGAAATCGCATCGTCACGTGTCATATCAGTATATTTTTTCATTTGCGTAATCGCCTTTCGATTTTATGTGCTTGAAAATATCGTTGGTCGGTAAATTTTATCTTTTAAATGCTTCCTGCCAAAACATTTTCAAAATATTATATAATACATCCGTTTATTTTTCAATACCAAAATTTGAATTTTTTAAAAAATATACCCCTTTTTGTAGTAATACTGATTTTGATGGCTTTATGAATTTAAATCTTCATTTCATGATGCAAAACCGATGTGTCCAAAATTATAATAATTTTTTCAAAAACCCCTTGACAAAATGAAGCAAATGTGATACTATATTCGGGCAAGGTTAAAAACCGTGTGCGAGTGTAGTTCAATGGTAGAATTCCAGCCTTCCAAGCTGGTTACGTGGGTTCGATTCCCATCACTCGCTCCATTTTTATGTACCCATAGCTCAGCCGGATAGAGCAACTGCCTTCTAAGCAGTAGGTCGGGGGTTCGAATCCCTCTGGGTACGCCATATGGTGGATATAGCGCAGTTGGTCAGCGCGTCAGGTTGTGGCCCTGAAGGTCGTCGGTTCGATCCCGATTATCCACCCCACACAAAAGCAGATTCGCAAGAATCTGCTTTTTATTTTGTCGAATAAAAAATATGCTTGACAAAAATAATCATAAGCTGTATAATATGCGTGTAATCATCAATCTTTATCGAAGGGAAGTGCTAAAATGAAAAGAATATTAACATTTGTACTGCTTATCACCGTCATCATGTCTGCTCTTTATACGGCAGCTTATGCGGCATTACCTCAAGATGGAAAAACAGCAAAGAAAACTATCGTTGTGATGGGTGATTCCATCGCATCCGGGTATATGTTGCCCGATTACGATCCTGATGTTTCCAGACCGAGATCGAAAACAAGCTTTGCTTCGGCTCTTGCAAAAGAGATCGGGTATGAACTTGTAGATATGACAAAAGAAGGAACTACTACAAAAAATATCGTCCAGAATCAGTTTGCCGAAAAATACGAGGAATACGTGTTGGATTCGGAAACTTTAATGATACTCAAGGATCAAAACGGCAAAGACCGCACATATACTTTCGATAACAGAGATAATCTCAAAAAAATGAAAACAGCAGACATCATTGCACTGTGCGTCGGTATGGGTGATCTTGATGTGCTTTTCAGTTTGGAAAGAGAGATAGTAACACAATTCCAGGCAGGTATACTGTCAAATATTGAGGATCTTTCTGATTTTATCGATACGTTAAGCGGTAAGATAGATACAAAAACAACGGAAATTGCCAGAAATCTGGAGACTGTGATCGGAAGAATCCGTGCGTTAAATCCCACAGCGGATATCGTTTATCAAAATTTGTACAATCCGTACGAACAGGTCAACGTTTCCCCGCTTAAAGAATTTTCACGCTCTTTGGTTCGTACGTTGAACAGCAAAACAAAAGACGTTTGCAAGAACATGAATGTTGTATACGTTGATGTATACGAAACATTTGCTTTCCGTGCAGGTGAAAATCTCATTAATATGGATTGTCCGTCTCTCCGTGATTACACAAACGGAAATTATCAGAAGGACATGAATCCTACAGCGCTCGGTCATAAGTATATAAAAGACGTGTATGTAAAAGCATTGGCAAATGCGGATGCTCTTCCGACATATTTGGGTCATAATCTTGAAGACAATTACACATTTACAAGAAATGAAGTTGCACGCGGCATCAATAAGCTCTTACCGAAAACAGTGGTTATTAAGACGGCACAGGGGGATTACAGCGTAACAGTTAAAGAATGGAAACTTAACACGGACATCATTTTTGACACGAGTTTGACACAGGTATTGCTCGCAACAGCTGAGCTTGATTCGTCAACAGTTCCCGCATTTGTAAGAAACCTCAAAAAAATAACAACGTTGGTCACGGTTACGGGTACATATGATCCTCAAGCCGTGGAAACAGACCCGGAAACAGCTCCGGAAACAAAGCCGGATAAGCCTGATGAAACAAAACCTCCGAAGCCCGATAAGCCTAATGTGACGAAACCCGTCGAGGATACAAAGCAGCCTGTTCAAAACGGAGACGATACGGATATTTTGGCTGGTACTGATACACTTGATACAGATAGCGGTTTTATCAATGGTACAGATGTTACACTCGATGAAACGGTGACACCGGATGAAGATACAGATTTATCCGCGGATGCAACACAGGCTGATACAGACGAAGAAACACAAAAAGGTGAATACAACGACGGCAAATCTCGCAGAAATATGATCATATTTGCTGTCATAGGTGTTGTGATTCTTGTGGGTGTTACTTCAGGCGTTATCTATATTAAAAAAATACGCGCATAATTCAACAACCCAAATCATCTCTTTTTAACTTAAAAGGGATGATTTTTTTTGCATTTTAAATATTTATCTAATTATTTAGCATATTTTAACGAAAAAATTAACGCTACCTATTGACATTAGTAGTTTTGTGTGCTATTATTAACATATAAAGTACAACTTTTTAAGGAGATACAAAAATGAAAAAATTTTTATCAGTTGTTCTTGCACTTACAATGATTTTGTCATTGGTTTGTGTTGCAGGTGAAGAAGTGATAAACGGAGAGGATGCAAAGCTTACGATGGTTGCTCTCGGCGACTCTATCGCTTCAGGCTATAGCTTGCCTGACTATGACGAGACTATCGACCGTCCGCGTTCACAGCTTTCAGCACCCGTTCTTATTTCTAAAGAGATTGGATATGATCTTGTTGACCTTACAAAAGAAGGCAGCATGACATACAATGTTCTTTACAATACACTTGTTGAAGGTTATTGGGATTTTGTAATAGATCCTGCAACAGGCGGTTACGTTTGGGATGAAACATACAACTGGTGGAAGATGGAATATATCGACAACAGTGCGAATCTTGAAGCAGTTAAAAATGCTGACCTTATCACACTTTCAGTCGGTAATATGGACCTTTCTTCATTTTTCAATATCCAGTATGAGCTTATGCAGAAGCTGACAAGCGGCGAGCTTAAGAGTGTTGATGATGTTGTGGCTCTTATCGAAAAGATCCTCGGAGATATTGACGAGGGTACAACAACATCTGCTGATAACCTCAGACTTGTAATACAGAGACTCCGCGAACTCAACCCCACAGCAACTATTGCTTTCCAGAACCTCTACAACGCTTATGAGCAGGTAGATGTTACTATCCTTAAGGAAGCTATCAGAATGATCACACTTCTTCTCAATGCAAAGACAATGAAGGTTTGTCTTGAAGAAGATGTTGTGTTTGTTGATGTTTATTCAATGCTTTACGCTCACAAGGATGAAGACCTTATAATTCAGGACTGTGATTCTCTTATGGATTACATACAGGGCAATTACGAATCTGACCCTCACTTGACAGCGCGCGGTCACGAATATGTAAGAGATGCATATCTTATGATGCTTAAGCTTACAGATTCACTTCCCAGAATTACAGGTACAGATCTTAAGACTGTATACAAGTGGTCAAAGTATTCCTTTAACAAGGATTATGTTTCAACACTTCCCACAGAAATCGTTGTTAACACAACACGCGGCGACTTTAAGGTAGCTGTTGAAAGCTGGAACATAAGCGATGAATTCAATCCTCTTATGCCCAAGAATATGACATTTATCGCAACACCCAATCTTGATATGGATACAGTTCCCGCATTCCTTGAAAATTCTATCGATTCTATCGGTACATGCATTAAGGTCGGCGTGGGTTCATTCATCAAGAGAGGTGACGCTAACGGCGACGGTGTTGCTGACAGCGATGATATCGCTCTCATTCTCAACCATATGACAAGCGGCGCGCCTGTTATCGTTGATAATGCAGACGTTACAATGGACGGTAAGGTTAACGCAATTGACCTCGTGTTCCTTACACTTATGCTGTTCCAGAAATAATTTTAATTGAATAACAGCTTAAGACCGGCTCGGAGATTTATTTGAGCCGGTCTGATTTTATATAATATATATTAAAATTTTATTCAATTATTTATGAAAAAAATGGTATCGCATATTGACATTATTGATTATTTGTGTTATTATTGAGTGTAATAATAACTTTTTTAGGAGAAACTAAAATGAAAAAGCTTTTGTCAGTTGTAATTGCGCTTACAATGATCTTGTCACTGGTTTGTGTAGCAAGAGAAGGCGTAATCAACGGTGAGGATGCAGAACTTACAATGGTTGTGCTCGGTGACTCTGTCGCATCCGGGTATAGGTTGCCCGACTATGACGATACTATCACACGTCCCCGTTCACAGCTTTCAGCCGCTGTTCTGCTTTCTAAGGAGATTGGTTACGGTATTATCGACTTTACTCAGGAAGGCTGTACGGCAATTGATATTCTTAACAACGTACTTAGCGAATCTGCTGAAAACAGTGCGAAGATCGAGGCGATTAAAAACGCTGATCTTATCACGCTTTCTGTAGGTAATATGGATATCGTTAAATTATTCAATAGAGAAACACCGCTTTTGAATGATATAATGAATGGTAACATTCCCGATGCTGAATCGGCTATTGAGCTTATTGAAATAATGATCGGCAGTCTTGATGATGTTACAGCGGAAATTGCTGAAAATCTCAGACTCGTGTTCATAAGGATCCGTGAACTCAATCCTACGGCTACTATTGCATTCCAGAATTTGTATAACTCTTGTGAGCAGTTGGATGTTGATGTTATAAAGGAAGCAACACGTATACTCACACTTATGCTCAACGCACAGACAATGAAGGTTTGCCTTGAAGAGGATGTTGTATTTGTTGATGTTTATTCAGTGCTCTATGCACACAGAGACGAAGATCTCATTCTTTTGGATTGTGAGTCGCTTGAGGATCTCACAAGCGGTAATTTTGAAGCGGATACTCATTTGACAGTACTCGGTCATGAGTATGTAAGAGACGCATACCTCATTGCGCTCAAGCTCTCGGATTCACTTCCCAGAATTACAGGCACAGATCTCAAGACTGTATACAAGTGGTCAAAATATTCAGTCAATAATGATTATGCTTCAACTCTTCCCACAGAAATCGTTGTTAACACAACACGCGGCGACTTTAAGGTAGCTGTTGAAAGCTGGAACATAAGCGATGAATTCAATCCTCTTATTCCCAAGAATATGACATTTATCGCAACACCCAACCTTGATATGGATACAGTTCCCGCATTCCTTGAAAATTCTATCGATTCTATCGGTACATGCATTAAGGTCGGCGCAGGTTCGTTCATCAAGAGAGGTGACGCTAACGGCGACGGTGTTGCTGACAGCGATGATATCGCTCTCATTCTCAACCATATGACAAGCGGCGCGCCTGTTATCGTTGATAATGCAGACGTTACAAT
>JAZNEN010000307.1:0-9081 GCA_045588615.1 Eubacteriales bacterium | reverse complement strand
GTTTCCGCGGGATGCGGTTATTATCTTGACAGCACACGTGCGCAGAAGATAACCATTGCATCGACTCCCCTGACGGAAAAGGCTGATTTTGCCCTCCGTGTCAGCGGCGACAGTATGGAGCCGAAGTTTTCCGACGGTGACATTGTCATAATCGAATCCGGCGGACGTGTTGAGGAAGGTAAGGTAGGTATTTTTGTGCTCAACGGCGAAGGATATATCAAAAAATTCGGCGGGGACAGGCTCATTTCCCTCAATCCCTCGTATGCGGACATAAAAATAAAGCCCGATGACACATTTGAGTGTAAGGGGCTTGTGCTTGGCAGAATAAAGAAAAATTCACAGTAAAACTGCACCGCCGATATCGGCGGGCATGGTGTCAGATAAACATACAGCTTCTGTTTGGTTTTCCCGGCAGAAGCTTTTTATTTTCTCCCCATCGGGGTGAAGTGAAATATCACCGAAAAAGTAAAGCTTGCCGTCACTGTAAAATGATGAACCGCCGACAAATCCGAAATTAAGACCCTTTAAAACAAAGTGACCTTCGGTGATCTTCAGAACATTTTCACCGTTTTCGGTAAGCGCACGGTATAAACCTTCATCGGCTGTTATGTATCCGTTTTTTATTTTTGCAACGGAGCATTTTGTGTATCCCTGCTTTACCGCAACGGGCAAAAGAGAGCGCGAATTTGCAAACTCCTTGATTTTTTCTGACACAAACGGCAGATTGCCGTAAAGTGCTGAGTCAGTGAAAAGCACGTTGAAAAGAATATCGTAAGGGTATTTATTTCCGTATTCCTCATCCGTTATAACTGTCGGAAGGGAAGAAATAATATCCTTGTTTTTTTCGTAATAACTGCGTGTAAATAGGAGTTTTTCGCCGAGTCGCACCGTTATCATATCCGCATGGGTGTTTACAAACGGCGGCAGACTTTCGTCCTTCGGGATTATGATCGGCGAAAATCCGTGCTTTTTTAAAATTTCTTCAAAGGGCTTACCGCCCTGTCCCAAAATTATTTTTTTCATAAGCCTTAAAAGCAAAAAAAGGACGTACACCGTCCCTTTTTATATGCACATTTAAACAAACAGCTTGTTAAGCTCTGCTTACCTTGCCTGAGCGGAGGCAACGGGAACAAACGGCTACTGTCTTTGTAGTACCGTTTACATTAGCCTTAACCTTTCTTATGTTAGCCTTCCATGTTCTGCTTGTTTTACGGTTTGAGTGAGATACATTGTGACCGAATGTAACACCCTTTCCGCATACGCTGCATTTTGCCATGCTTTACACCTCCCTGGCAGATTTATGTGAAGTCGAAACGACAAATTTTATACCGTTACAACAGACAACGGTCATTATATCACAATGTTTTGGAAAAATCAATACACTTTTCAAAAAAATGCAGATTAAATTGTGAATTTTTTTCAAAAAAAATGAATCGAAAAGATGCTTTAGCTCGGCTTTACGGACACTTCACCGCTGTAAATGCATCGTTTTTCTCCGTTTTCGGATAAAAATTCGAGCGAAAAATCGGGATTGACGGCGATAATTTTTCCGTCGCTTTCGTAAAATTCCGAAAAAACACGCACATTTTTGCCGACTGTTATGCAGTTTTCGCTGTATTCATTAAAAATTTCATCACGGTCGAGAGAATCGATGGTGTCAAGTGCTTTTATTATCTCGGCACACAGTGCACACCTGTCGGGTAAAATGCCCGTTTCATCATAAATTGACGTTGCAATATCCTTTATTTCATCGGGAAGGACGGAATTTTCATCCCCGCAGTTTATCCCGATGCCTATTACCGTGCGGTGTGTATCCCCTGTATAGACCGTTTCGGCAAGTATCCCGCAAACCTTTTTGCCGTTTAAAAGCAGATCGTTTACCCATTTTACCGAAAGGTCAACGCCTGTTATCTTTTTGACGGCGCGGCGCACTATCACACCGCATACGGCTGTTATGTCGGGCAGTTCTGCGATTTTTCCGCAGTAAAGATACGAAAGGTAGATTCCGCCTGACGGGGAATGAAATGTTCTGTCATATCTGCCCCTGCCGGCTGTTTGTGCATTTGCAATTATGACCGAACCGTGCGGGGCACCCTTCATTTTTTTCAGCTGTGTATTTGTTGAATCGGTAACATCAAGCACAGTTACCGTCGAAAGTCTGTCTTTACTTAAATACTTTGAAAGGTTCATTTGTCAGACCTCAGCTGTGAAATATGCTCAAAGGTAAATCCGCGGCGTAAGAGTGATGCGCACACCTTCTGCCCTTGCTTCGGGTCGTCATTTGATAAGATATCGTTAAGTATCCCCTTTTGCTCGGCATAAATGCGGAGATTTTCCGCAAAATCCGTTTCTCTCATAAGCGTCTGTATTGCGTACTGAACATATTTTCGCTCAAATCCCTTGTTTCTCAGTTTGTCGGATATCGCAAGCGGACCGTAAAATTGTTTTGCGGCACTCTTTGCAAGGCGCAGTGCGTGGCTTTTTTCGTCAATATAGCCCATTATTTCAAGCTGTGATGCGGCAGACTGTGCAACATCTGCGGTGAAATCCCTCGCCGTAAGCTTGCGTACAAGTGCGGATTTTGACATATCCGAATACGATAAAAGGTCAAGCCCCTTTTTGATCGCACGGGTGATTTCCGCAAGCTCTGTAATAAACTCAATATCGTCTTCGGACAACACACAGCCTTTTACAAAACTGTATTGTGAGCAAAGTCTTGTTGAAACGGTAAATTTTCGGAAATTTTTTCCGTCACCGACGGTTATAACGGTCGTTCCGTCACCGAGGACGAGCTCCTCAGTGACGGAAAACACAGCATTATTCATCGTCGCCGCTTATGTCAAGAAGCTTTATGTTGAAATCGTCATCGTCCTCGTCATCATCGTCGTCAAGCTCATACGTTTCGCTGAGGGACAGGTCGATATCGTCCTTCTTTGCCTTGATAAGCTCCTCAAGCTCTTTCATAAGTGCAGGGTGTGTTTCAATATATTTACGTGTGTTTTCTTTGCCCTGACCGAGTCTTTCTCCCTTGTAGGAGAACCATGAGCCGCTTTTTTCGAGAATTTCCAAATCAACGCCTATTTCGATTATTTCACTTGATTTTGAAATGCCCTTGCCGTAAAGAATGTCAAATTCCGCAACCTTGAAGGGGGGAGCGACTTTATTCTTTACAACCTTGCATTTGATGTGGTTACCGTATGTTTCACCGCCTGTTTTGAGGCTTTCCTGCTTACGCACGTCGATTCTTACCGATGCGTAGAACTTCAGCGCACGTCCGCCGGGTGTTGTTTCGGGATTGCCGTACATAACGCCTACCTTTTCACGGAGCTGGTTGATGAATATAACAACACAGTTTGTTTTTGCAATAGCGCCGGAAAGCTTACGGAGTGCCTGGCTCATCAGTCTTGCCTGAAGACCTACGTGAGATGCACCCATTTCACCGTCAATTTCCTGCTGGGGAACGAGTGCGGCAACGGAGTCAACAACGACAACATCAACTGCACCCGAGCGTACGAGTGCTTCTGTTATTTCGAGTGCCTGCTCACCGCTGTCGGGCTGTGAAACAAGCAGGGAATTTATATCAACACCGAGTGCCTTTGCGTAAACGGGATCGAGTGCGTGTTCGGCATCTATGAACGCCGCTTCGCCGCCGAGCTTCTGAACCTCTGCAACAACGTGCAGGGCAACTGTTGTTTTACCTGAGGATTCAGGGCCGAAGATCTCAACTATTCTTCCGCGGGGAACACCGCCGATTCCGAGTGCAAGGTCAAGTGTCAGCGAGCCTGTGGGCACGGCGCTTACCTGCATTGAAGCGTTGTCGCCGAGCTTCATTATAGTACCTTTTCCGAATTTCTTTTCTATCTGTGAAATTGACGTTGCAAGCGCTTTCTGCTTTTCGTCGGGTGCAACGCTCATAGGTGAGGGAGTCGGTTTTTTAGCTTTAGCCATTTTATATTATCCTTTCAAAAGGCGAACAGATGTTCGTTTTTTATTTGATTATATAACAACAAACCCGAAAAATCAAGTTTTTCGGGCATAGTTTACAATAAATTAATAATTTGAGGAAATGCGAACAGATAAAATGATGTTTTGAAATCAGATGCCTTTGGATCGAAGGAAATTATTGTAACGTCTCATCCACCGCTAACGCGGTTCTCCTTCTCCAACCGGAGAAGGAGTTTGATCCTATTTTATGCGGGTTGTCGAGGCGCCAACCCCTACAGGTGTCCGAAACCCGTTTTTACCACAGGCTCCCAAGCCGACGAACTGCGTTCTTACAGCGGAGGGAGCCGGATCTTGCGAAGCAAAAGACTGAGTGAGAGTGCGTTGGCAATTTAATATGACATCTAATCCGCCGGGAAGGTGTTTAATTTTTCGCTTTCGGAACAAAGAATGTTCCAACACCTCTGCCTGCGGCGATATCATATATGATATCGGGGTTTTGACCGTTGGCAATGACCATTGCAATTCCTGCGTCGGTTACTGTTTTTGCGGCTTCTATTTTCGTTCTCATACCGCCTGTACCTCTTGCAGTACCTTCACCGCCTGCCATTTCCATAATCGTTCCGTCAACGTCCTTGATACGCTTAAGCATTACGGCGTCCTCAAACTCACGGGGATTTTTGTCGTAAAGCCCGTCAATATCGGAAAGGTTGATAAGAAGGTCGGCGTCGGATAAAAGCGCAACGAGCGCGGCAAGTGTGTCGTTTCCGCCGAACTTGATACCGTGATATGAAATGGAGTCATTTTCGTTTACAATGGGGATGATGCCCATTTCAAAAAGCGTATTGAATGTATTTCGGGCATTTTGCATAGGCTCTTCCTTCTCCATGACCGATTTTGTCAGAAGGATCTGTGCGACCTGATGGCCGTAGCCTGAAAAAAATCTGTCGTACATACGCATAAGCTCAGTCTGTCCGACAGCCGCCATTGCCTGCTTTTCGACAAGCGTAGTGGGGCGGTGCTCAAGGTTTACCTTCGCCGCACCTGCGGCAACTGCACCCGAGGAAACGAGTACGACCTGAACACCGTAATTTCTGATATCGGAAATGACACGTGCCAGCTTTTCCATTCTGTGCAGGTTGAGCTTTCCGTTGTCATATGTAAGGGTGGATGTACCCACCTTGATAACTATTCTTTTATATGAAATATCGAGCATAAAACCCCCTGTAATATGAATAAATCAAAGTATTTTCAAAAATATTATTAAAATACTCTTGCTTATTTCAAATATCTGTTATATAATGTAACAACGGCATTATACTACTATGCCCCGAAAAAATCAAGTATTAATTTTAAAAGTGTAATAAATATTCGGAAAAAGAGGTTTGTTATGAAAGAAAGTGTAAAGGTTCAGGTTGCGGGTGTTACGTTTTTTGTCGTCACAGAGGACGGTAAGGAACGTACAGAAGAAATTGCACGGAATGTCAATACGAAAATAAACAATCTTGTTTTGCAGACAACAAACTGCACAAAAATGAAGGCGGCCGCCCTTTGCGCGATGGATTATTGCAGAGAGTCCATTGAACAGAAGGAACAAATAGAAAAGCTGCAACAGAGGATCAAAAAGCTTGAAGGCGACCTTGCCAGAGGCAAGACGACAGCGGAAAGCTTTCTTGATTTAGACAAATCGGGGGATATTTAAAGTGGCACAGATTTTGAAAAGACCTGCGTTACTGCTGCCTGCGGGCTCCCCTGCATCACTTGATGCGGCAATAAATGCAGGAGCCGATGAGGTGTATTTCGGCTCTAAAATGTTTAATGCACGTATGGGTGCTGATAATTTTGAGCTGGCGGATATAATAGATGCTGTCACAAAATGCCATTTCTACGGTGTAAAGGTCAATGTAACGCTTAACACAAGCGTTCACGACAGAGAATACCCCGACCTTTTGCGTCTTTGTGAGTTTTTGTACAGGGCTGACTGTGATTCGATAATCTGCGCCGACCCCGGTGTTTGTGCTGTTTTGCGTGAGAATTTTCCCGATCTGAAGCTCCACGCAAGCACACAGTGCGCAGGACATAATGCCGCAGCGGCAAAGGTACTTAAGAATATGGGATATTCCCGTATGGTCGTTGCACGTGAAGCCTCATTTGAGGATATCTTACTTATGCGTAAGGAATTTCCCGAAATGGAATACGAAATATTCGTACACGGCGCGCTTTGTGTGTGCCACTCGGGAATGTGCTCGCTGAGCGCATTTATGGGCGGAAGAAGCGGAAACAGGGGCGACTGTGCACAGCCGTGCAGACTTCCCGCAAAGGACGGAAGCTTTCCGCTTTCGCTTAAGGACAACTGCCTTGCAAAATATATGACGGAAATTATCAGAAGCGGTGTTGACAGTCTTAAAATAGAAGGCAGAATGAAGAGCCCTGAGTATGTTTACGGTGTCGGAAAAATATACAGGACGCTTATCGATGAGGGGCGCGACGCCACGGATGAAGAAATTGTAAAGCTTGAAAGACTGTTTTCAAGGGGCGGTTTTACCGACGGATACTTTACGGGAAATATCGGCTCCCATATGCTTGGCGTAAGACGTGAGGAAGACAAGGCACAGACAAAGGAAGCGGAAATAACAGCGGCATTTGAAATGAAGAGTGCACGCAGAAGGCTTCCCGTCAAAATAACAGCCGAGTTCAAAAAGGGAACTGCCTGCAGAATGCAGATGACGTACGGCGATGTATCTGTTGCCGTTTACGGCTCGGCGCCCGAGGAAGCACTTACAGCCCCCTTAACCGTTGACAGCGTGAAGAAAAATCTTCTGAAGCTCGGTTCAACTCCGTTTGAGCCTGCAGAGGGCGGCGTTTCCATCGTGATAGATGACAACATTATGCTTCCGGTGTCGGCAATAAATTCTTTAAGACGCACGGCTTGCGACCAGCTTCTTTTAAAGATAAACACGGTATATCATCCGAACAGATCATCGTTTGAGATGAGGGCGCCGAGCTCACCTGTAACATGTGCACCGCTTGCACCCACAAGCAAAAGTATTGCGCATTTTACACATTTCCATCTTATGCCCGCAAGAATTTACCTCGGCGGATTTTCACACATATACCTGCCGATTGAAGAATACTTGAAGGCTCCCGACCACGTGCGCGAGGTCGTTGACGGCGTTGAATTTCCGAATGTCGTTATGATGAGGGAATATCATGAGCTTGATGATATGGCTGTCCGTGTCAAGCTTCTGGGGATGAAAAACGTAATTGTAAACAATATAGGCTCACTTAATATTGCGCTGAAATACGGATTTAACGTGCACGGCGGCATCGGTCTTAACGTGCAGAGCGCAAGAAGTGCCAATGAATTTATAAAAATGGGGCTTACGGATGTTATATTGAGTCCGGAGCTGAAGCTCCCCGCCATGAAAGCCATAGCGGAGCTTATGCCCGGCAGAACAGGTGCAGCAGTTTACGGAAAGCTGCCCGCCATGACGGTTGAAAAATGCGTTATACGTGATATCACAATGGGCAAAAAAGCACCCGAGATATCAAAATGCGCATATTGTGACACGAATGCTTATTCGTATATCGTTGACAGACACGGCGCAAAGATACCGGTAAGGCGTACATTCGCACACCGTAATATTCTTTACAACAGTGTGCCGGTGTATATGGCTGACAAGCTTTCGACGGTCACAGGGGGAGTTATTGGTGACTTGCATTACTTCTTCTGTGACGAAACGGCAACGGAGGCATTTGAGGTTATTGAAAAATACAGAAACGGGGATGCACCCGCAGGAGATGTAAGAAGATTATGACGGTAAAATTCAAAAAGCTGAAAGAGGGCGCAAAAACCCCCGAATATCAAAGCGAATACGCCGCAGGTGCTGACCTTTATGCCTGCTGTGATGATACGGTAATAGAGGCGCACAGCCGTAAGCTTATACCCACAGGTATCGCCATTGAGTGCGAAAGATGCGATGTTGTGTCGCTTATCTGTGCAAGAAGCGGACTTGCATCAAAGCACGGTATCACGCTTGCAAACGGTATCGGTGTTGTTGACAGCGACTATCGGGGCGAGATAATGGTGTCGCTTGTAAATCTGTCTGACTCCCCTTACACGGTGGCAAACGGTGAGCGTATTGCACAGCTTATGTTTCTGCCCGTTATAAAAGGTGAATTTTCCGAAGGTGAGCTGTCGGACACAAAAAGAGGTGGCGGCGGCTTCGGCTCAACGGGAAAAAACTGAATTTAAACAGGATCTTGGTAAATTATGATATATTTGGCTTCAAAATCACCCAGACGGTGTGAAATACTTAAAACAGCAGGGATAATATTTGAAACCGTGTCATCGGATGCCGATGAAAGCTGCGGATTTACCCCGACTCCCGAGGAGCTTGTTATGGGATTTGCAAACCGCAAGCTGCGTTCAGCAAAGGTAAAGGCATCTGATAACGACATAATTATTGCGGCGGACACTATTGTTTGCTATGACGGTATTGTTTTGGGTAAGCCGCGTGACGATGAGGATGCATTCAGAATGCTGTCGATGCTTTCGGGTGAATCTCACAGAGTTTACACAGGTATCGCACTTAAAAAAGGTTCCGAATACATACTTGATTATGACGTTACGGATGTCAAGATGCGTGAAATGTCAGCAGAGGAAATAATGCGCTACATTTCAACCGGCGAATGCCGTGACAAGGCAGGCGCATATGCAATTCAAGGCATCGGCGGCGTGTTTGTCGAGGGAATAAACGGAAGCTATCATAACGTGGTGGGGCTTCCCATTTGCAAGGTTTACGAGTATCTTTTGAAGCTTGGTATGTGAGTTTTGTTTGAGAAAATTTTTACAAATAGATTTCCGCAGGAAATCTGCGCCATTTGCTTGCGGTCAGTCCTGCGGACTGCGGGGGCAGGCATGGCGCCGTACGTAATGCCGACTATATGTTTACAAAATAAAACGAACATAAATCGGTACAGACGGCGGGAGCAAGCTGTATAGTGTGGTAACATAGTTTACAAAATGTGAAGACACATAGTTTACAACTTTGATGTAAAATAAAGGCATGAAAAGTCAGAAGGAGACGAGAAAATGCCTTGGAAAGAACAAAGGTTGGAAACTATGCGAGAAGAATT
>JAZNEN010000306.1:0-3911 GCA_045588615.1 Eubacteriales bacterium | reverse complement strand
AGTATTGCCGCACCGTTATCTTCCAGAACCTTCGCATTTTTATACTGATGGTTTTCAGCCGCATAAGGATATGGCACAAGGACTGCCTTTTTTCCCATCAGTGCAAGCTCCGACAACGTCATCGCCCCTGCCCTGCACACAACAACATCAGCTGCCGCCATACGGCAAGGCATATCGTATATATATTCAAGCACCTCTGCCGACGGGTAATTTTCAAGTCCGCACGCTTTGTACGCTTCTTTCGTTTTTTCGTATCCTGCAGCGCCCGTTGCATGTGTCAGCTTTGTATCGGTGTGAGCTTTAAGGTATTTTTCCGCCCACTTTACAATGTTTGCGTTTATGTTTGCCGCACCGAGCGAACCTCCGTAAACAAGCACGCTGTACTTGTAATTTCCTTCGATGCCAAGCTTTTTCCTTGCGCTCGAATAATCGTATTTTTCACCGTTTTCAAAATACGGATTACCCACGTGCACTATTTTATGTCTGTACTGTTCTTTTATATATTCCTTCGTTTTTTCAAAATCCGTAAAGATAACATCAACACACGGCGCAAGCATTTTTATTGCAATACCCGGTATTGCATTTGATTCGTGCACAGCCGTCGGTATTTTAAGCTTTGCCGCCGCCTTGACAAGCGGATAACAAACGTAACCGCCCGTGCCGACAACAGCATCAGGCTTTTCCTCTTTAAGCAGCTTTTTCGCTTTTGAAACACTTGTAACCGTAAGATACAGTGTTTTTACGTTTTGAAGCGTTAATTTTCTTTTCAAGCCCTGTATGTTTATATGATGCAGCTTGTATCCCGCTTTTGAAACAAGCTTATTTTCTATTCCCGTAGGTGTTCCGACAAATGCTATTTCACATTCGGGATCATATTTTTTTACTGTTTCGGCAATTGCAAGCGCGGGGTTTACGTGTCCGCCCGTGCCGCCGCCCGTGAATAGGATCTTCATTATTATTACACCTTATTCCTGGTATGAATATCTTGAAATTGACAAAAGTATTCCCATTTCGCAAAGTAAGAATACAAGTGCCGTACCGCCGTAAGAAAAGAACGGCAGAGAAATTCCCGTAGGCGGGAAAATGTTTGTAACAACAAAAACATTGAGTATTGCCTGTATTGCTACTTTACCCGTTATACCTATGGCAACCAGCTTTGAAAAGCTGTCGGGCGCACGTCTTGAAACAGCGATGCCACGCCATATAAGTATACCAAACAGAAGGAACATAACAAGTGCGCCTATAAACCCAAGTTCCTCGCATATTATAGCGAATATATAGTCATTCTGCGGCTCGGGCAGATACATATGCTTTTGCGTTGAATTGCCGAGTCCGACGCCGAAAAGTCCGCCTGATGATATTGCATAAAGGCTCTGCACTATCTGCCAGCCTTCGTTAAGAACGTACTTAAAAGGGTCACGCCACGCCATTATACGGTCGCTTGTATATCCGCCCGTCAAAATCAACGCCAATGCACCTGCACCGCCGACAGCAAACAAAGCACATATCCATCTTGCAGACACTCTTCCCACAAAAATAACGACCATGCCGATGCAGAACAGAATTATTGTGCCGGACATATGTCTTTCCAAAAGAGTAACCACGCATACAATACCGACAATTGCAAACGGAATCGCCACTTCTCTTATAAAAACAGGAAAATATTCCTTAAGTGAACGTCTAAAAACGGGCTTCTTCTTTTCTTTTACAGTAAGCGAATCAAGATCCCGCGACGCAACAACATATTTTGAAATATACCATGACAATATCAGAACAAGAGTAACTTTCACAAGTTCTGTCGGCTGTACCTGCAAAGGACCTATAACTATCCATCTCTTTGCTCCGTTTACCGTCTTTCCGATAATCGGAACGAGACATAGAAGAATAAACGAAAAACCGAATACTATCGGAGTTACTGCCTTAAAAAAGCGGTAATCGACCTGCATTATTAAAAGCATTGCACCGATGCCGAGTCCGACCCACATTATATGCTTTTTCACCCAATAAAAGCTGTCGCCGTAATCGTTCTGTGCCCACGCATAGCTTGCGGAAAAGACCATTACCGTTCCGAACAAAAGCAAGATAAGGATTATTACGAGAAGCGGACGGTCAAATCCTGTTTTTATACGGTTGACCGTGCGCTCGGCACGTATTTTTCCCCGCTGTTTTGAAACGGTCAGTCTGCCTCCCTGAACAATATCACGGCTGACCGAGTAGTCGCCCTTATGTTTGACTGATGAAACCGACTGAAGACCGTTTTTTCTTTCCGAGACGGGGGCTATATCTTGTTTTTCTTTTTTATCCATAACAATACCCCCCTTAAAAGATCAGATAGCTAAATATGCGATTGCGGAACAAAGTGCTGTAACAGCACCGAAAGTAATACAAATTTTTATTTCGGAAAATCCGCACATTTCAAAATGGTGGTGAATGGGCGCCATTTTAAAAAAGCGTTTTCCACCTGTAAGTTTAAAATATCCCACCTGTATCATAACGCTGAACGCTTCGATTATGTACACAAGACCGCACAGAACAATGATAAGCGGTTCATCTATCATAAAAGCAAGCCCTACAGCAAGACCGCCGAGGAAAAGCGAGCCTGTGTCGCCCATAAATATTTTTGCGGGGTACACATTATAGACAAGAAATCCGAGGCAAACGCCCATAAGTATGCCTGAAAGCGCTGACACATCAGTTGCAACAAAACCTGTTTTAGACGCGGCAAGTGCGAAAAAACCGCCGATTATAAGTGTCACGGTCGAAGCAAGACCGTCTATACCGTCTGTAAGATTTGCGGCATTGACAATACCTGTGATGAGGAGCAACGCAAATATGTAATACACAAAGCCAAGATCAAAGCTGAATGATGTAAACGGAATATGTAAAACAGTCGAAAGATTGTCTGTTAAAACAAGAACTGCAAGATATACACCGGCAATAACGAGCTGTAAGAGATATTTCTGCTTTGCCGTCAGTCCTTCATTCTGTTTTTTAAGGAGCTTTACCCTGTCGTCAATTATCCCGATACCGCCGTAAAGGAGCGCCATTATGACCGTGCATATCATTTTGACATTAGGTGCAAAACCGTCCTTATATACGCAGTAAACAACAGCACAAAGTCCTACCGCAAAGGCAGAAATAAGCATTGCAAGACCGCCCATTGTGGGCGTTCCCTCCTTACCCTTGTGCCAACGGGGACCTATATCCAGTATCTTTTGCCCCATCTTAAGGCTTTTGAGTACCGGTATCAGCTTACGTGTTGCAAATGCGCATATCAAAAATGAGCAAAATAAACATACAAGAAAAAATATTGTTTGTGAGGACATATCTATCACACTTTAAAAGATCCTTCGAAATTTTCTATCGCTTCTTCAAGCTTAACCGCGCGGCTCGCTTTAAACATAACTATATCGCCGTCAGATAAATTATTACGTATTGCCGATGTAAGCTCTTCATATGAACAGCCATCGGAAAATGTAAACACGGATTCGTGCGGCATTCCTTCTTCAATTGCCCCGTCGGCAATTTTTTTTGCATTGGTTCCCCAAAGATACAGGAAATCAATACCGTTTTTGTAAGCATCCGCACCTACCTGTCTGTGAAGAGCTGATGATGCCGCACCAAGCTCACGCATTTCACCCAAAACAGCGTGGCATTTGACGTTTTTTTCTTTTGCCAGTGCCGCGAGCGTTGATGACGATGCGCGCATCGATTCGGGCGAGGCATTGTAACAGTCCGCAATTACCGTGTATTTATCAATAGAATATATCTTCTGACGCATACCTGTTGTTTTATAATTCAAAAGTCCTGACTTTATGTTTTCCTCGCTTATGCCAAATGTATATGCAAGGGCAAAAACAGCAAGTGAATTGTATACATTGTGCATACCGACAGCGGGGATTTTTACATTT
>JAZNEN010000305.1:0-7181 GCA_045588615.1 Eubacteriales bacterium | reverse complement strand
TTACGTTTGTTGTACCTTTTGTTGCACTTGCAAGCTGTCTGCCGTTTTGCCACGTAAAGGTGTAATTTTCACCGTTGTAATACGTAAGGGGATTTCCCTGCGCATCGTAGGTAAAGGAAACACCGTTATACGAGGTGAGCTTATCGCCCCAGTTAACATCGGTATACGCATATACGTCTTCACTTAAAGGTGTACCGAGTGCACCTGTTGTATAAGCATACGTTTTAGCGGAAAGTATATTCCCTGCCGTATCGTATGAATAAACATACGTTTTGCCTGTATCGGGGTTATTCTCACGAATCAGCTGATTCAACGCATCGTATGCATACGTTACACCCGAAGCATTTGAAATGTTGCCGAGTGTATCATATATGTAGTTATACGTGAGGTTGATACCTGTACCGGTGTAGCGAAGTGCGGTTATCTGATTTGCAGATTTCTTTTCGCCTGCGGCATTCGTAAAGAATTTGTAGACAAAGCTAAGACCGTATCTTCTCTGCCCGTTGTAATAATGCGTATGGGTAGAATCTCTGTGATAAACACCTTTGCTGATAATTACTTCATTGCCCGCGAACTCTGTCTTTTGGAGCTCTCCTCTGTCATTGTACGTATTTTCGTACGTTCTTTCGGAGTATCCTTCGTTTTTATACGATGACTTGTCATTTCTTCCGACACTGTCATAATGGTTGGTAAATGAAGTGATGATCTGTCCGTTTCTTATTTCGTGATAAGTAAGAAGTCTTCCCAAGCGGTCATATTCATACTTATACGTAATATTTTCAGAAAGGTCATCTATCTGCGATACAGTACCGTCTTTTGCATACGTAATGACGTATCTTACTGCACCATTGTAGCACAATTTTTCCACTCTGTCAAGTACATCGTACTCATAACTGATATAGTCACCGGTTGCATACATCATGGCAACTTGCTTGCCATGATGCAGAGAATATGTATATGTTACTAATGTATTTTTGACAAGATTATCGAACAAAAAAATCAAGCACTTTAATTAAAACAAATAGGGGCATCACAAAATGATATCAAACCATTCTGTGATGCCCTTAAAACATTACATTGTCATGTCTCAATATTTTTGATTCATATAAACATACAAGTGACTAAATATGGACCGCAAGATTAGACTGCTTTAAATTTAAAATTTATTAAAAAGTCCAAACAGCAGAAATGGGATCAAGTGTTGTTTTGAATCTGAGCGACATTTGTTCTCGGCAATTATTGATTATGCCAACCAACTCATTATGAAACGATTCTATATTATCACAATGCTCCAAAAGCTTACGGGCAATCATACTCCGGTCACTTGCGGTATGTAATATTTTCTTAGCCTGCGGAACTTGTCCTAAAAACATTTTAGCTATTGCTAAGCTCTCATCCCATTGTTCAAAATTCGGATTGGCATGCTTTGTAAAATCATCTCTGTTTTCTATTTTAAAATGGAAAGTATCTAAATTTTTCAACTCCTGATACTTAACAATTTGCTCTTTTAATTCTTTTATCATTTGCTCTATTCTCATATTAGCAGAGGGATCATCATAAAACACTGCACCGAACGGACTTCCCTTTGCAATTATGCGTCCGCGCCCATCTGCATAATCGTATACTATCCCATAGTCACTTGTCCATAGAAATTTCACACCTTCATTAAGCAAAAATGCTTCTTTCCACACAGGTTGAACTTCAACGACTATCAAATAAAATCCGCCGTCCTTTATAAGTATTCTCTTGCTGCTAATCGGCATAAAACCCATGGGCTTTAATTCCGAATACATAAATTCTTTGACTGATTTAAAATCCACAGCTTACCTCCTTATTTGATATAATAATTATACATCCGAGTTTATGTATTGTCAATATTATTTCACAAATGAAACTGCAACCTTTCCATTAGTTCTTTGAGTAATGCGGGAAAGGATGTCATCTAACATATACAGGCGGCAATGAAAAAAAGGGGGCATTTTTGTCTGTTTTCCTTCAAATTCTTCTTTACACGACGCAAACCCGCCTGAAACAGACGGGTTTGTCAGTAGTATGGCGGCTCACTCAGAAGTGAACCGCATTTTTTCAAGAGAGATCAATCAGCTGATTATTTCAAATAAATTACCATACGCCGCCAGCAAGATATGTCTGAAGTGCTGATGCATCAGCAACAGAAAGTCTTGAGTTGCCGTCAATATTAGCTTCGATAAATTCAACAGTACCCTTCGCGGGCTTTGCAGCAACTGCAGTTTGTACACCGGAAACGTCAGAAACCGCATAGCGGCCGTTACGGTCAGTATCGCCAAGCATAATTATTGTATATTCTTTAGCGACCTTGCCGTCGGCACCGAGAAGCTGAACTTTGTATCCTGTTATGAGTCTTGTAACGGACGTCTGAACAGCTCCTGTAGAGTCAACAACCTGAACAAATTTAGAATCTACTGCAATGTTAGCCATAAAATTCGACAAGCTCTCGCCTGTTTTTGCAGAAGGTTTAACGATCGCAGCGCCATTTGTTTCATCAATTGTGTATTTACTGTCCGCTTTAATTTCAAGATTTTCAGGAATTACGATTTGCGATTCCTTAACTAAAGTAACTGTAAATGTTGTTTTAAATTCACCGTGGGTTACTGTTATTGTCTGCTCGCCAGCTTTAAGGGCATTGTAACCTGAAAGTGTATATTCTTCGATTTCAGCAGTTGAACCGTCGCTGTATCTTCCCATCAGAACGAATCCTGTCATATCAAGGCTTTCACGAAGATTATATATAAGCTTTGAGGGATAGGAAGAAATATATATTTCCTCAAGTTTAGGTGCAACGTTAACTATTGTAACTTCAAATGTCACTGTATGTGTCCATGCATTGTGAGCAAGGTACTTAACGGTAACTGTATATGTTCCCTCAACATCAGAATCAAAGCCTGTTATTGTATAGTCTGTAATTTCCTCTACTGTAGAGTCACCGTATATTTTTCTTACTGTAAGGCCTGTGGGATCAAATTCTTCACCCACGTTATAGGTAAGCTTTGTAGGAAGTGTTACAAGTTCGATCTTATTTACTTTGCGTACGTGCACTGTAAATTCATATGTAACACCGCTTGATGTTGTTGCGGTTATAACAGCATCACCTGCATTCTTTCCGTAAATGTCAAGTCCTGTTATAGTAGCAACATTTGTATTACTTGAAGTAAGATACACAACATCATTTGTATTTTCCGGATAAAATTCAAATTCTGCGCTGTATACTTCACTTACGTCAATTACAACGTAGTCGGAGCCGTCAGCAAGTATTATACCCTCTGAAGGTATTGCGTTATTTACAAACGTAAAGCCGTATTCGTTTGCAAATGTTTCAGCATAGCTTCCGCGTCTTCCGTAAATTGTCGTAAGTGTGGGATATGAAAATGCAGTACTTGAAATACTTGTTACAGTTTCGGGGATAATTACTTCCATGAGCGAGGCATCATTCATAAACGCCTGTGCGCCTATTGAGGTAAGTCCTTTGGGAAGCTCCACAGATGTAAGGCCGGGACAATCCTTAAATGTATCGGCTTCTATTTTTGTAATGCCGTAATCGGCAAGGTGAATGTCAGCAAGTGAAGCACAGCCCATAAATGCCTGACTACCTATTGTTTTAACTGAGCGCGGGATTGAAATTTCAACAAGTCCCGAATTTGCAAATGCGTATTTGCTGATAGTTTTAAGTCCTTTTGGAAGTTTTGCACTTTCAAGGCTCGTACAGCCTTGGAACGCATACTCACCTATTGTTGTAACATTATTGGGGATAGCAATGGACTTAAGTGACGAACAATTTTGGAAAACATAATTTCCTATTGAATTAATCGCCTTGGAAAGTGTTATTACTTCAGCCGAAGCACAGTTTTCAAACGCATAATTACCTATCGACGTTATGCTGTTTGCCATAACGACACTTGTAAGTGCTGTACAACCTTGAAACGAATTCGCACCAATCGACACTCCGACAACGCCGTCTAATATTGTAACATTTGTTAAAGATGTACAACTTTGAAATGATTTATTCTCTATTACTCTTACACAACCCGGTATAATTATTTTGGGCAATGACACGCAACTCACAAATGCACTTGATCCTATCGTTTTTACATTGTTTCCAATTTCAACATTTTTAAGTCTCAAACAATTTCTGAATGCATTTTGTTCTATGATTGTTACTGTATCGGGTATAGTAATACTTTCCAAACTTATACAACCATCAAAAAGACTTGCTGCTATCTGCGTTACACCTTCTTCAAACATGACAGTTTTCAATTTTTCGCATACAGCAAACGGACCTTTAGGTGTTCTGTACTGTACATTGTCAAAAGTATACGAATAGGTATAAGAGGAATCCGTACCACAACTATCAAGAGACTTGGGAATTTCTATTGCCTCAATTGCTGTATACGCGAAAGCACCTTGACCAAGAGTTCTAAGCGATTTTGAAAGTGTTACATTTACAAGATTTGTACATTTTTCAAATGCATAATCACCGATTGATGTAACACTATCTGATATAACGACGTTTTCAATAATCGTTAAACCACCAAATGCCCCTGTACCAATTGATGTGACTGTATAGCCGTCTATTGTCGGAGGAATTGCAAGTATTTCACCGACATTTGATGCGCCTGTTATTGTCGCATTTGTATCACTGTAAGTGTATGTAAATATTACACCGTCAGATTCGGCAGTTGCGTATTTGGGTGTTTCTGTTGAAACTGTCGGAAGTTCCTCTTTTTCCGGTGCTTCTTCTTTGGGTGCAGGAAGCTCCTCATTTTCCGCTTTTTCCGTTTCTTCTGCCAATTCATCTTCAGGAATCACTGTAACATCTTCTGTTATCAGAACATCCGAATCAGTTTTTGCACTTGCCACCGGTGCTGATGAAAGAATCATTGCCATGGCAAGAATGCTTGAAAAGATTTTCTTCATTTGCGTTCTCCTTTGATAAAATAGTATAGTAGATAGGATATAACCTTAGCAAAGAGAAGGCAAATAAAAAGTGTGTGCCGCAAAAGCAGCACACACAAAAAATGCACAACTTCGCTTTGCTACCACACAAACTTGGCATAATATCACGAAGGACGCCAAAATGGAAGTCTGCATTTTTATCAAAATAAAAACACGACTTCGTGATATCAACCTATTAAGTTTGTGTGGTAATAACATTTTAGCACACAGGGAAAAATTTGTCAATATAAAAAGCAAAAAAGCAGGCTTGGTTGCAAGTCTGCTTTTATTTATACTGATTTTCATTTATTATTAAAAACGGATTTGTCGGGATATACACGTTCACAGCGCATGGCAATACGTGTGTCGGTATTTGCCAAGATCGGGCAGGTGAAAAGCGTAAGCTCCCAATCTCCCGTTTTTAAATCATACGGACTTTTTTTACTGATAGTTTCCTTTGCTATAACCTCATACACGAAAAGGTTCCCATCGACGTCAATAAACTTCACCTGAGCCCCCATTGTAAGCGTTTTAAGCTTTGCAAAAAAATGCTCATAGCAGTGCGCACCTATTACCAAATTATCCTTATAAACCGAACCGCTGTAACGGCACGGCGCTTTTTTCAGCTTCGGATACGACATTTTTGATATAACGGGAAGCCTTAAAGAAATATCCGGAATCTCAAGAACGCCTATATATTCCTGATCGTTTAATGTCCTTACAGGCATTTCGATATCGGGATTAAGAACGTATGACGGTGTTTGCGGTACTATCGGTTTTATCTGCACATCTGAGCTTCCGTCCTCGACAGACACTCCATCCGAATCAGTTTCACCCTCATGCGTATTTGATGTGTCTGTACCGTCGTTTTTATCCTCAGATGGCACAGTCTGCACATCAGGAATAAGATCCTGCAGCTGATCAAGCACGTCAGATGCATCCTTGTAAGCCGCATCAGCCGTGTAGAGATTATACCCCGTAAGGCATACCGCCGAAAGAATTATCAAAATTCCTGCAATAATTAATACAGTTCCCTTTTTCATTATGCTTTTTTACGTCTTATAAGACCGAGAATAACAAAGAAAGAACCGATACAAAGCAAAATCGGAACAGGCCACCAAAGCTGTCCTGTTGAAGGTATGTCTACCACAGGCGGTACGGTACCTGTAAATGTGTTTTTGATCACAAATGCTGTTCCGTTATGTGTTATAACGCTTTTATAGTCTTTGATCTCTTTTTCTTCTATCCACCATGTATGGTCAGACGGAAGTTCTTTCCATTCATATTCCCAGCTTCCGTCGTGCGGAAGAGAAATTTCGTCATACACACTGCCGTCGCAATACAGAACAACATCTATTTTAGACGGTCGTTTTTCCTCAGCACCTTCGTCATCCCAGACTTTACATACTGTATAATTATCAACCAAGGGTAAAATATCAAATTTTGCACTTGCGACAACTTCGTAACTGATTCCGTCATCATATTCAAACGGGAGCGTTATCAAAAACGGAGACATACAGTATACATTTCCGTCTTTTACAAATTTATCGCCTGTGACAAAATACAAACCGTGCTTAATATCTGCCGAATTAAACAATGCAATACCGTATTCATCACTTGATGCTATCGCATCGGGCGTAATTGATCTTGCAAATATTTCCTTCAGAAGTGTATCGTAAAGCGCAGGATAATCTGTACTGCTGTTCAGTTTTGAATTAAATGACGGAAAACTACTACTCGGAGTCAATCCGCCGTATTCGTTAAACTCCGCCACGAGATATGCGTTGAATGTCATTCCCGCAAACGGCAGATCAGTTACTTCAAGTATGACTCCGCGGTTAAGATCAACAGTGAATGCCGACGTAAAAACAGTCAAAAGCGACACTGTAAGCATTATGACAGCAAGCAAAACGCCAACCGTTTTTTTATTCATCATCGGTATCATCTCCGTTTCCTTTTTTATTTTTCTTCGGCACCATGAGTATTATAAGAAGCACAAGCAACATAGGTATTGCCAGAATAGGCGCCACAACAAGCGGTTTGATCTGCATGGCATCAGCCACCACACGTGCTACCTCGGATTCTTCAATATTTTCGATCCTATGTCCTCTTACAAGCAGACGGTGTGAATTTACACCGTACGGCGTACAGGTAACAAGAGTACAGAGGTCTTCCCCTGCCACTATTTTCAAATCATTTGTTTCTGTCGGCTC
>JAZNEN010000304.1:0-5480 GCA_045588615.1 Eubacteriales bacterium | reverse complement strand
AGGCGCCAACCCCTACAGGCACCACCCCGAATATACAGACCGTAGGGGTCATTCGCGAATGACCCGCATTAAACAGCCTTCCCCAGCGGGGGAAGGTGGCAGGCGAAGCCTGACGGATGAGGTGTCAGATTAAATGGGTTTAAACGGGAGATTCGTGAATCTCCCCTACAACACCGCACCGAATGAAATAAACAAAATAATATAAAAAAGGCGGGAGCAAGCCCCGCCCTACTGAATAATCAGTTATATTTCGGTAAATAATCGCCGTGTGCTTCGATAAGCTCATCGCACATTTTAACGATATCGTCGATGGAAAGCTCGGCGGCGGTGTGCGGCTCAAGCATAGCCGCGGCATATATCGCTTCCTTCTTTCTTGTAACAGCCGCTTCTATTGTAAGAAGCTGTGTGTTGATGTTGGTCATATTCATCGCCGCAAGTGCGGTGGGAAGACGGCCCACACGGCACGGCTGGATGCCTGCCTTGTTTACAAGGCACGCGACCTCAACGCAAGCTTCCGAAGGCAAGTTGTCGATAAGTCCTTCATTAAGCACGTTACCGCCTATCTTATACGGCGTGTCGGTGACGATGGCATTCATTATTTTCGATGCATATTCATGTGTCATTTCGTGAGTTACGTTTCCGTTTACATATTCATCCTTTGCCGACTTCCAGCGGTCTATCTGGATTATACAGCGGCGGGGATATTCGTCAAGCGGAATATTGTATCTCTGTATAAGCTCCGGATACTTGTTCTTTATGAAAAGCGGGTTGTATTCCGCGTTGTGCTCGCTCGATTCGGTGCAGTAGTAACCGAAGCGGCGCACATATTCAAGACGGACAAGATCGTTTTGAGCGCTGTATTTACCCTCATCAAGCGCTTCAGCCGCACGGCGTCTTATTTCGGGATAAAGGTCATTACCGTCGGCATCGTAAAGCTCCAGCAGCCAACCCATGTGGTTGATACCGGCTATCTTCTCTTTAAGCGGTTCTTTAGCAGTCATATCAAGGTGATTCAGAAGCCCGCGCGAGCATGTCTGGACGCTGTGGCAAAGACCGACCGTTTTAACGCCTGTGTATCTCAGCATATAGCCCGTAAGCATTGCCATCGGGTTTGTATAGTTGAGGAAGTACGCATCGGGGCAGACCTCCTCCATATCCTTGGCAAAATCATCCATAACGGGGATGGTGCGGAGCGCACGGAAGATACCGCCGATACCGAGCGTGTCAGCAATAGTCTGACGCAAGCCGTATTTCTTGGGTATCTCAAAGTCGATGACCGTCGACGGCTCATAACCGCCGACCTGAATGGCATTGACAACGAAATCAGCACCGCGCAGTGCATCCTTTCTTTGCTCAACACCGAGATATTTTTCAACTTTTGCTCTATTCTCGTTTATGTTTGCGTTAAGTGCATTTACCATTATAAACGATTCTTCGAGTCTTTCACCGTCGATGTCATAAAGTGCTATCGTGAAGTCGCACAGAGACTCGGTAAGCATGGCATCGCCCAAAACATTTTTCGCAAAAACGGTGCTTCCGGCACCCATAAAAGTAATTTTTCCCATATTTTTGCTTCCTTTTTAAAAGATTTTCTTTCCGTCAAACGGTACATAAAACCGTTTTGTTACACAATTTAATTATAAACACGGCTTTAAAATTTGTCAATCCCCTTACGAAAAAAAGTATAATTTCGAAAGGTTTACAATATATATATACCAGCGCCCCAAAAGGGCAAAAACACGAAAGGACGATTTACACAATGAAAGGAATACTATCGGTCTTGGCGGCAACGGTTGCCATCTCCATACTTGTTCCCTTAGTTTTGGCAAACGCCTATTATAAGGATGAAAAAGAGGTAGAAATACCTGTTTTGCACGCAGATACCCCCGACAGCACACAGCTTTCGGAAATAGTGGCAGGCTTTGAAGAAAAAGAAAAAGCCCCGGCGACCGAAGCGGTGCCCGACGGTAACGAGTCGGAGGATGAGTTCATTTTCGGCTACGACGAGGATGATTCCTTCGCACTTTCTCCGCTTTTCCAAGTTCTTGACAAGCTTGAAAAAGAGCCTGCAGAAGAAGAACCCGAGGACACAAGGGAGCCTGAGCTTCCCGAAAAAACACCCGATATCACAATATCCGTATCGGGAAGTGCGGTACAGAGCGACGACGAAAGGAACCTGAAGGTCTATCTTCACAGCTCCAAAAAATATGTAACCTTGTCTATGACAGAATACCTTTACGGTGTCGTTGCGGCGGAAATGCCTTCATATTTCAATGCTGAAGCGCTCAAGGCGCAGGCAGTAGCATCCAGGACATATACACTCCATAAGATGCTCAATACAAACTTCCACTATTCAGGCCACGGAAAAGACGGTGCGCATATTTGTACAAACAGCGGTCACTGCCAGGCATATATTTCAAGAGAAGAGGCAGAAAAGAAATGGGGCAAAGCATATGCCGATCAGATCTTTAATGCGGTTTGCCCGGCGGTAGATGCAACAAAGGGGCAGGTAATGCTCTATGACGGCACACCCATTTTCGCTGCATATCACTCTATGTCATATAAATATACGGATGATGTTGAAAACGTCTGGGAAAACGGTGATTATCCGTATCTGAAATCTGTATACTCACCTGAGGATGACGGCTTCGGCGGTTTGGTTGATACTGTCACATTCAAAGCATCAACATTTAAAAAGTATATAAGAGCACAGTCGAATAAAGCTGAATTTTCCGATGATCCTTCCGATTGGATAACAGGCCGCACGCTTAACAGAAGCGGAAGAGTGGAAACATTAACGGCAGGCGGAGTTGAGTTTACCGGCCGCGAAATACAGTCTGTGTTCGGTCTGCGCTCGTCAAACTTCACGGTGTCATACGATGAAGAAAACGAAAAATTTGTTTTCGAGGTCAAGGGCAGAGGCCACGGCATAGGTATGAGTCAGTACGGCGCAAATCTTTTGGCGGCAGAAGGATATACGCACAGTGAGATACTTAACCATTATTATACGGATATCACTATAGGAAGTTACAACTTTAAAAGATGATACTTAAAATTTTGGCTTTGGGCGATGTTGTAGGCCCAAAAGCAGTCGAGAAAATAAAAGACAGTTTGTGGAGCATACGCAAGGAAGAAAAGATCGACTTCGTTGTCATAAACGGCGAAAATGCCGCTGACGGCGGGGGAATGGATATAAAAAGCACACAGACGCTTATAAATGCGGGTGCGGATGCCGTCACGGCAGGAAACCATACATTCAAACGGCGTGAGATAAGGGAATATCTTGATGACACGCGGGAGGTTATCCGCCCGTGTAACTTTCCCGACGAAGTCAGCGGCACGGGATATACGCTTATAAATGCTCAGGGTATTACCTTTTTAGTGATAAATGTGCTCGGTACGGTGTTTATGGAGTCTCTTGCGTGCCCGTTCAAAACGGTTGAAAAAATACTGTCGCGCGCGGGCAAATATGACGTTTCGATACTTGATATCCACGCAGAATCGACAAGCGAAAAAATCGCAATGTCGCACTATTTCGACGGTAAGATAGATATAATGTTCGGCACGCATACGCACGTGCAGACAGCAGATGCGAGGGTCATGCCAAAGGGAAGCGGATACATAACCGACCTCGGTATGTGCGGACCCGAAAACTCGGTGCTCGGCATAAAAAAGGAAAAAATAATCGAAAAATTTTTAACCCATATGCCCGTTAAATTCGACGTTGCCGATGAAGAAATAAAGCTCCACGGTGCCATATTTGAATACGATACCGATGCACATAAGACGGTGTCGGTAAGATTGTTTGAATATTAAAATAAAAAACAGAGGCGCACTCCGTAAGGATGTGTGCCTCTCAGACTACTGACAAAGTACAATATTCTTATCGTACTTGTCGAAATGCACAAAAGCTTGTTTTTTAAAGCCTTCCTCCGGGAGGAAGGTGGCACGGCTACGAGTTGCGTGCAACTCGACGTGACGGAAGGAGCCTGCGTTACGGTATTGTTTTGCTGAATTTCATCATTACGCACTCTCCCTCAGTCGCCCATGGCGACAGCCTTCGGCCCAGGTCGCAAGCATAGCTTGCTTCCCGCTTTAGCTAAAAATATGCCACCGGCATATTTTCTTAACGCGTCGCGCCCTCCCGGAAGGAGCCTTGTGTTTGTGCGAAATGACGAACACATATTTTTGAGCAGGGTTTGTCATCAATCTGAGGGGGTTGGTTCATTTATGGAAATAACTTCCAAAATAAGTCGCCCCGTGTACTTTTTGAATATTTATTCTGTAGGGGAGTGCATTGCACTCCCGCTTTTAGTATATTTATACATTTCGAGGCGGACGACCAATGGTCGTCCCTACAAAGTTTACTATATATTTCCTTAAATGAGCCACCCCATTTCTATTGCAAAAACGCGGATTTTTTGCTTTAAAGGATGATCACGTTACGCTGTAGTACATTGTTTCATCTCAATCTTTACAGTGCGGAGCCACACCTGTACACACCGCTTGCAATCAGTTTGCAAAGCAAAGTGAATGGAAAATCTATTTTGTAAACTTTCAGGTGAAACAAGGCAGCAGCCCAAACCTATTTATAATTTCATATTTTCGTCGGGAGCACAATATTAATTATACCCTTTTTTGCAGAGAGATGCGGTATTTTTCGTAAAATTCTCCGTATCTGCCTTCCTCGATAGCAAGACGGATCTTCGCCATAAGGTCATTGTAGAAGTAAAGATTGTGCATGACAGCCAGACGCATGCCGAGCATTTCCTTTGACTTGAACAAATGTCTTATATATCCCTTTGAATAGTGTCTGCACGCGGGGCAATTACATGACGGGGATATAGGCGAGGGATCACGTTCATATTTGTTGTTGAGCACATTTACCGTGCCTTCCCACGTAAACAGATATCCGTGGCGTGCGTTACGCGACGGCATTACGCAGTCGAAAAAGTCAACACCTCTGTAAACCGCCTCAATAATGTTCCACGGTGTTCCGACACCCATAAGATATCTGGGCTTATCTTCAGGCATAAACGGCTCAACAGCGTCGATGATCCTGTACATATCTTCGGTTTTTTCACCGACCGCGAGACCGCCTATTGCATAACCGTCAAGGTCAAGCTTGGCAATTTGCTTCATATGGTTTATACGCAGGTCTTCATATGTACTGCCTTGATTTATGCCGAACAGCATCTGCTGTTTGTTTATCGTACCTTCGAGTGAATTGAGACGTTTCATCTCATCCATACAGCGCAAAAGCCATCTGTATGTTCTTTCGCAGGAGCTTTTTGCATAATCGTATGCGGCGGGATTTTCAACACATTCGTCAAATGCCATTGCCACGGTCGAGGCAAGATTTGACTGTATACGCATAGATTCCTCAGGTCCCATAAATATGCGCTTGCCGTCAATATGCGAAGCAAAGTGCACACCTTCCTCAGTTATCTTGCGCAGGGGGGCAAGCGAAAAGACCTGAA
>JAZNEN010000303.1:0-14633 GCA_045588615.1 Eubacteriales bacterium | reverse complement strand
TTTTCTTCAACAAACTTAAGTGCTTCCACGGGTGAAAGTCCCCAGTTTGTCGGGCAAGTGGAGAGAATTTCAACAATTGAAAGTCCCTTTTTATCTATCTGTGCCTGGAAAGCCTTTTTGATAGCCTTCTTTGTCGCTCTTATACCTTTAACATCGTTTACCGCAACACGTTCAGCGTAAGCAACGCCGTCGAGAGTTGCCATAAGCTCACACACGTGTATGGGGTGACCCTGGATGTTCTTGTCACGTCCGTAGGGAGATGTTGTGGTTACCTGACCGAGCATTGTCGTAGGTGCCATCTGGCCGCCTGTCATACCGTAGTTTGCGTTGTTTATAAAGATAATTGTGATGTTTTCGCCTCTTGCGCCGACGTGTACAGTTTCAGCAGTACCGATAGCAGCTAAGTCACCGTCGCCCTGATATGTGAATACCACATTGTCCGGATGTGTGCGCTTAACACCTGTTGCAACTGCGGGAGCACGGCCGTGCGCCGCTTCTATCATATCACATTCAAAGTAATTATATGCAAATACCGCACATCCTACGGGTGCAACACCGACAGTTTGTCCTTCTATTCCGAGCTCGTCCAAAACTTCCGCAACGAGTCTGTGAACAACACCGTGTGTACAACCGGGACAGTAATGCATAGGAACATCGGAAAGTGCATTGGGCTTCTTGAATACAACCGACATTATTTGTTACCTCCCATTTCTTCGATCTTTGCAAGTACATCTTCAACAGTCATCATTGAACCGCCTGTTCTGCCAAGGAATTCAACAGGGCGTGTGCATTCTGTTGCAAGCTTAACGTCGGTTATCATCTGACCCATATTAAGCTCAACTGTGAGGAATTTGCTTGCTGTTTCGGAAAGTGCCTTGAGTTCCTTAGCGGGGAACGGAGAAAGTGTGATGGGACGGAGCATACCGACCTTTATACCCTTTGCTCTTGCCGCTGTTACAGCACTCTTGCAGATACGCGATGTAATACCGTATGCAACAACAACGATATCTGCATCTTCTGTCATGAACTGCTCGCATCTGACTTCGTTTTCATCTATCTTCTTATACTTTTCATATCTTGCAAGAACTGAATTTTCGAGTTCTTCGGGATTGAGGAAGAGTGATGTAAGAATGTTCTTCTTACGTTTGCCGCCGTGACCGCAAGCAGCCCAATCCTTTTCGGGAATATCTCTCTTCTTGATGTTGTCAAAATCAACAGGCTCCATCATCTGACCGAGAGCACCGTCTGCAAGAATGAGAACGGGAACACGGTACATATCGGCAATATCAAACGCTTCGCATGTAAGCTCTGCCATTTCCTGAACGGAAGCGGGAGCGAGCACGAAAAGGTGCATATCACCGTGGCCGAGTGCCTTTGTTGCCTGATAATAGTCTGCCTGTGACGGCTGAATACCGCCAAGACCGGGACCGCCTCTCTGTACGTTAAGTATAACACAGGGAAGGTCGCATCCTACTATGTAGCTTATACCCTCGCTCTTAAGGCTGATACCGGGGGAAGATGACGATGTCATACAGCGTGTGCCCGAAGCGGCTGCGCCGTAGATCATATTAATTGCCGAAACCTCGGATTCTGCCTGAAGACAAAGTCCGCCTACCTTCGGCATTCTCTTTGCCATATATTCGGCAATTTCCGTCTGGGGTGTTATTGGATAACCGAAATAATGAAGACATCCGGCTTTGATAGCAGCTTCAGCTATTGCTTCATTACCTTTCATAAGTACCTTTGCCATACTTAAGCCTCCTCTTCCTTTTCTACATCTTTTTCTACTGTGATGACCGCATCGGGACACATTGTCGCACACATTGCACATGCAATGCAGGAAGCCATATCCGTAACTTGCGCAGGATGGTATCCCTTTGCATTGAGCACGGAGGTGTCGAGCGATACGATTTTCTTAGGGCATGCAACAACGCAAAGTCCGCAGCCCTTACACCTTTCGGTGTTGAAGGTTACTCTGTTCATAATTCCTCCTAAAATAACTTTTTAGTTATGTTTTTCATTTTAAACACCTCACTGCAAGAAGGCGGTACATCGCCCATGTAAGAGGTGAATTTTATATTCAGTCTGGAAAGGGAAGAAAACTTTTCCGCATATGCGAAAGAATCCTCAATATCCTCTTTCCGAGTGAATTTTCCAAGATTTGAATTGTTTATACAGCAGGTGCATTGAAGCCTGCTTCGCTGTTCGATCTCGCGCATTATCACAAGTGCATCCTCAGGTGTTTCCGTTATGGGACGGTACATATTTATCACGTACATCATCTCATATCCGAAGGACGTTATTTCTTTGTTGAAAAAGCCGAGTGCGGTAGCTCCCAAAGCGTCGCCCCCAACGTCAAAAATACACGTTTCACCGCGCTTTACCTTTTCAAAAACAGCATATGCTTCTGAAGGGATCGAAGGTATATCAACATTTGAATTTGCAAATTCCGGCGCTATAACTTGCACGCCGTGGCTTTCCATAAGCATCTGCGAATCCTTTGAGCGAAAATACGGATTGACCGTATCGAAGTCAACCACCGTCACCTTTTCGCCTTTTTCGGCAAGATGCAAAGCAATATTCACCGCAATATTTGTTTTCCCTGAACCGAAATGCCCGGTCACGATCAAAAGCTTTGAAGAAAAATCCATAAAAATCACCGCAAATTCATCAAATTAATACACATTATACCACAATATCCGTTATTTTTTAAAACAAAATAAAACGGTACATTTTTAATTTTTTGTAAATTTCATCAGCGCTTAGGAGGCTACAGCATTGTCTTATTCACGGTACGCACATTTTTGATAACGTTCATACCGTGATTATATCATACACCGTACAAAAAATCAATACTTTTGTTTTACTGTTTGCTTTTATGTGAAGTATTCCGAAAATACAAAACGCGAATGACATTTATAGAAGTTATTAATTTATTTATCTTTTGTTAATTGAATTGCTCGGTGATGTATGTTAATATATTATTATTAATTAGTATTGGGAGATAATATGTCCGAATTTTTTAAATATATGGGAACTTTGATGTCAGGGTTCTGGCATCAAATAAAATCTATGGGGATAATCGACTACATAGATATCATTATTGTAGCTTTTTTGCTTTACCAGCTTTATAAATTTATCAGGGACAGACGTGCAGGAAAGCTTGCGGCGGGGGTTTTATTGCTCGGCCTTGTTTTTATTATCAGTGAGTTTGTACAGATGCACGCACTCCGCTTTCTGTTATCAAATATATTTCAGGTCGGTATCGTTTCGATAATAGTTTTGTTTCAGCCCGAGCTTCGTTCAGCACTTGAAAAAGTCGGCGGTGAACCGCTTAAGAGCTTGCGCAACATAGGTGAACAGAAAAGCAATGCCGAAGTATCAGCCGCCATTACGGGTATATGTGACGCTGTGTGTGATATGTCAAAAACAAAAACCGGTGCGCTTATCGTAATTGAGAGGACAACAAAGCTCGGAGATATCGTAAAAACGGGTACTGTGGTAAATGCTAACATAAGCTCATTGCTTATTAAAAACATATTTTTCAAAAATTCACCGCTTCATGACGGTGCTGCCATAATTACAGGTACAAGACTTCATGCGGCGGGCTGTTACTTGCCGCTTACAACGAGTGCGGATGTTGATCCTTCGCTCGGCACACGGCACAGAGCAGCAATAGGTATGAGCGAAAACAGCGATGCCGTTATAATTTCGGTAAGTGAGGAAACAGGTACGATATCTATAGCACTTAACGGTAAACTGATGCGTAATTTTGATTACCGTTCACTTTACAACCAGCTCACATCGCTTCTTATAACGCCGAAAAAAGCTTATCAGGGTCCCAAAACGATAATGGGAATGAAGAAGAAATCTGATTAATATGGTGGATCAAATGACAGAAAACGAAAATATAACAGAAGAATATACTGAAGAAGAGGCTGTAAAGCCGAGATCGTCAAAGAAAGATAAAATATTCAGCCTTGCGGCAAAGATCATGGCTGTTGTGGTTGCGTTTTTTATATGGATGTATGCGGTCGGAACAGACAGTACACTTCAGGAGAAAAATGTGACTGGGAATGTAATAGATGTTGTTGGCGTTGCAAACGGTTTTTCCGTGATATACGGAAACGGTGAAACTGCTGATGTTACTGTAAAGGGACGGTATTCCGATGTTGTAAACATCGATACTGCTGACATCGAGGTATATGTCGATGCTAAAGAAATAACCGAAGCGGGGATGTACACACTTCCTGTATTTGCAAAGATAGATAACGGTCTTACACTGATGAGCGTGTACCCCGAACAGATAACGGTTTACATTTCGGTAAACCAGAAAAAACAGATACCTGTTAAGGTCAAGGCCACGGACTATCAGATACCGTCAGGCTGTACGCTTCACTCGGAAGTGTCGGGATCGGGATATATCACGGTGGAAGGCCCCGTTGATGTTCTTGAGAAGATATCTTATGCGCAGGTGGCGGTGTCACCCGGTGTGATAGAAAGCTCTGTGACGATAGTTTCACCTGTGGGCCTGTATACATCCGATGATCAGGCGTATTCAAGCCCTTATGTCAAATTATCTGTAAGCGAGGTGACCGTGAAGGTGACAGTGCTTAAGGAAAAGGAAATTCCGCTTACAGTTTCGACAAAATATGGATATTACAACGATAAAAATGCAAAGATAACACTGACACCGTCAAGCATCGTGATACGAGGCGAGGTCGATGTTATCGACAGTATCGATAAATTGACCGTGCTTACCGTTGACGAAACTGCTATATCTGACGATACCGTAATAAAAGCAAATGTTACATTGCCGACGGGAGTTGAAGATGTAAGCGGCGTTGAAGCTGTTGACGTTCAGATAAAGCATATAGGCTCTGTCGTAAAAAGTTTTGTAATACCCAAAGAGAGCATTACATTTACCAATTTGCCTGATAATATCGAATGTAACGTAGTCACCGCAACACTTAAAGTATACATAAGAATGGACAGTGACAGTGCGTACATAAATACCGTAACAGCTGACAATATTTCAGTTTCGCTCGATCTTTCCGATATAACCGAATTTGACGGAAGATATAATGTTGAGGCGAATGTCAGACTGAATATACCTACGTCAAGCGGTGCTTACCTTTTGGGAGATTACTATTTACCTGTGAGTTTCAATGAAAAAACTGTTGATTAAAGATATAAAGCTTCCGATAACGTCAACGGAAGACGATGTTTTCGCAAATGTCAGAAAACGGATAGGAAAAACGGGCGGATATAAACTGTCGGTTTATAAAAAATCGCTCGATATGCGAAGACGTGATGATCCTGTATACGTTTATTCTGTACTTGCTGAGTTTGAAAACGGAAAACTTCCGAAAATAAACGGCGCTGATGTTTATGAGGAATCGTTGTTTGATGTGTCGCCAAAGAATAAAAAGCGTGTATGCGTTGTCGGTTTCGGTCCTGCGGGAATGTTTGCATCCTTGCTTTTGTCTGAGTACGGCTTTGCGCCTGTTGTGTATGAAAGGGGCGCAGATGTTGAAAAACGCACGCTTGACGTCGAAAGATTTATGTCGGGCGGATCGCTTGATACAGAATCGAATGTGCAGTTCGGTGCAGGCGGTGCGGGTACCTTTTCCGACGGAAAGCTTTATACCAGAATAAATGACCCGGCTTGCGGGTATGTTTTGAAAACGCTTGTACGCTTCGGTGCACAGAATTCTGTTTTGACAAGCGCAAAACCCCATATCGGAACGGATATACTGCGTAATGTTGTAAAGGGGATTTCAGATGAAGTCATCAGAAACGGCGGCACGGTATGCTATAACACAAAGGTTACGGAAATAACAAATAAAAACGGCGGTGTGTGCGTAAAAACATCTGTCGGAGGAGAAGAAATATTTGATGCTGTCATACTTGCTATAGGACACAGTGCAAGGGATACGTACGGTATGCTTATGCAAAAGGGCTTTGACATTACACCGAAAGCATATTCCGTCGGTGTGAGAATTGAGCATTTGCAAGCTGATATAAACAGAGGGCTTTACGGAGAGCTTTGTGAAAAATACGGTGATATTCTGCCGCAGGGCGAATATTCATTATCCGACAGAAAAGCGGGTAATCGAGGTGTATATACGTTCTGTATGTGCCCGGGCGGTATTGTTGTACCGTCATCGTCAGACGGCTTTGAAATATGCACAAACGGAATGAGTTACAGCGCAAGAAGCGGTCCTTATGCAAACTCTGCTGTATGTGTTTCGGTGCTTCCCGACGATTACGGAAACACCCCCACGGGAGCAATTGAATTTCAGAGAAATATAGAGAAGACAGCATTTGCAAAGGCGGGGGGTGACTATTCGGCACCCGTTATGACCGTGGGCGATCTGCTTTCTGACAAAAGAGGAAGTGAGCCTGCGTATACCCCGTCTTATATGAACGGCAAATATACGCTTTGCGATTTCAACGATATTTTACCGCCATTTGTTACGCAAACGCTGAAAGAAGGACTTTTGTCATTTGACAGAAAAATACACGGCTTTGCAAAGCCCCACACCCCTCTTACAGCACCCGAAACAAGGACGTCGTCACCTGTGCGTATAACACGTAATGAAAGTATGCAGACACCGTCAATGAAGGGTGTCTATCCGTGCGGTGAGGGTGCAGGATATGCAGGCGGAATAACAAGTGCCGCCATTGACGGAATGAGGGCGGCGCGCGCCGTTATGGAAAACTGAAGAAGATAATTATCGGAGATTTTAACTATGACTGCGAAATGCACGGTTATTGAGATAAAAGACGACAGCACGGCGATAGTATGTGCCGAAAGAAAAAGTGCGTGTGCCGAGTGTCACGCAAACGGCGGAAGATCGTGCGGTGCTTGCGATATTTTTCTCGGCGATGATAAATTCACAGCCGAAGCAGATAATTCCATAGGCGCAAAGGCGGGCGACACCGTTACGGTGGAATCTCCGTCAGGATATGTTATTGCATCTGCCGCACTTCTGTTTATTTTGCCTATAGTTATTGCGGCTTTATTTTACGGTGCAGTCTATATGGTATATCCCGAATATGCCCCGATAGGTGCTTTGTGCGGTGTAATACTATGTTATGCGGTCATATTTTTGATTGAAAAAATTACGAAGAAAAAGAAAAGCAGAATGAAAATTGTGAAGATACTTAATGAAAAATCGGGCGGTATAGACAATGCTCACTAAAAATAAATGGATACTCAAGGGCTTTGATGAGTATGCGGCAAGAGAAATATCTGAAAAAATAGGAATAAAATATCCGACGGCGGCACTGCTTGCCGCAAGAGGCTACAGCGATGTCGAGAGCGCATCACATTTCTTGAAGAAAGACTGTGCCGTGCTTTACGATCCATTCCTTTTGAAGGATATGGACAAGGGTGTCTTGCGTATACTTTCCGCAGTTGATAACGGCGAAAAGATAACTGTTTACGGCGATTATGATGTTGACGGCATCACAAGCGTATGCAATTTATATAAATATCTTAAATCTATAGGCGGAGATGTTGATTATTATATTCCCAATAGAGGCAATGAGGGCTACGGACTTAACACAGATGCTGTGATGAAGCTTATTGAAAACGGTACAAAGCTCATTATAACGGTTGATACGGGCATTACGGCTGTGAATGAGGTTAATTTTGCGTCTCAATACGGTGTTGATACGGTCGTGACTGACCACCACGAATGTGCAGAGGTACTTCCTTCCGCTGTTGCGGTCATAGATCCCAAGCGCCGTGACTCTGAATATCCGTCAAAGGAGCTTGCGGGTGTAGGTGTCGTATTCAAAATAATATGCGCCTGTGAGCAATATCTGACAACGGGAAAAACATATACAGATTCAGAGGATCAGGAGCTTAATATTTCGGCGATAATCGACGTTTGCAAAAATTATGCGGATCTTACCGCTATCGGAACAATTGCTGATGTCATGCCGCTTTGTGATGAAAACAGGCTGATAGTAAGCTACGGTCTTGACAGACTTTCCTGTGCAAAGAATATAGGTCTTAATGCTTTGATGAAGGCAAGCGGTACGGAATCGGGAATGAAGAATATTTCCTCGTCTGTTGTCAGCTTTACAATTGCTCCGAGGATAAATGCCGCAGGCAGAATGGGGTCTGCCGATATTGCCGTGAAGCTTTTGCTTACAGAGGATAAAAGCGAGGCTGATGAGATCGCGGGTCTTCTTTGCGACGCCAACGTACAAAGACAAAATGAAGAACTTCATATAATGCAGGAAGCAGAACAGATAATAAAAACGGAAGAGCTTGATAAAACAGAGAAGATACTTATCCTTCATCATGAAGCGTGGCACCATGGGGTTATCGGAATAGTGGCATCAAAGCTTACCGAAAAATACAACCTGCCGTGTATACTTATATCGTTTGAGGACGGTGCATCAGGTATAGGAAAGGGATCGGGAAGAAGTATAGAGGGATTTAATCTGCATACAGCACTTTCCGAATGTTCTGACTGTCTTGAAAAGTTCGGAGGCCATGCACTTGCCGCAGGGCTTTCCTGTTCAAAAGAAAAGCTTTCCGATTTTAAACGTAAGCTTGAAGAATATGCAAGGTTACATATAACTGACGAAGATGCGGTCAAAAAAATAGATATAGATTTCGAGTTTACAGACGATGATGCTACCCTTGAGCTTGCAGAGGAGCTTTCGTGTCTTGAGCCTTACGGCGCTGCCAACCCCTCACCGCTTTTCATGATGCGTGACTGTACGGTAACAGGTGTGCATTCTACGGCGACAAACAAACATTCCAGAATAGTTTTGGAAAGATACGGCGAGCCGTACAGATGCGTTTTCTTCGGAAAAGCACCGGAGGAGCTCGGTTTTTCTGCAGGAGACAGTGTCGATATAGTTTTTAATCTCGGTGTGAACGAGTTTAAAAATACAAGAAGCCGACAGATGATAATAAGAGATGTCGATCTTTCAAGGTCAATGTGTGAAGATATTACCTCGGAGTTTATGCTGGCGGAGGATATTGCCGGCCGCAGGATATACCCGGAAAATAAACATATCCCGAACAAGGCGGACTGCGCTTCTGTATTCAGGTATCTCAAAGATCAGTCAAACGGTAAAATTGACCGTGTGTTTATAAATTCCGCATCAAGCAAACTTGGTATGGAATACGTCAAATTTTTACTTATAATCAGGATATTTTCCGATATGGGATTTATAAATTCCGCATATAAAAGCGCTGTTGAGCTTACGTTTGAAATTATTCCAAAACAGGAAAAGACACCGCTTGAAAGTAATGAGCTTTTTAAATGGCTTTGCGAAATGTATACATATTCAGTGTAAAAGAGTGTGATTTTATGAGTGAAACGAATAACAATATTAAGCCCGCAACGATCGAACAGCTTTTGCTTGACATTGATGCTACGGGAAAAAATTACGATAAAGAGAAGATAATAAAAGCATATGAATATGCAGCTATGCTTCATGAAGGGCAGTTCCGCCAAAGCGGTGAGCCGTATATTTCCCACCCGGTTTCCGTGGCGCAGATAGTTCTGGGAATGGAGCTTGATACGGATTCCGTCTGTGCGGCGCTTCTTCACGACACAGTGGAGGACTGTGCAGACAAGACCGATCTCGGTGTTATCAAAAAAGAGTTTGGTGAGCCTGTCGCGCGTATAGTTGACGGACTCACAAAGCTTGTTGAATTTCCTTTTGAAGATAAAGAGGAAGCACATATAGAAAACCTGCGTAAAATGTTTCTTGCAATGTCGAAGGATATACGCGTCCTTTTTGTCAAGCTGTGCGACAGGGTGCACAATATGCGAACACTTGATGCGAAGCCCGAAGAAAAGCGCAGAGTTATAGCGCTTGAAACGATGTATGTATATGCACCGCTTGCGCACCGTTTGGGTATGCAAAAGATAAAGCAGGAGCTTGAAAAACTGTCGCTTTCTTATCTTGACCCGATAGGATACGAAGAGGTGCGCCGTGACATTCAGAAGAAGTTTGGGGAAAACAAGGACTTTTTACAACGTGCAAAGGATTATGTTTCCGAAAAGCTGAAGGAAAACGGTATAGAGTTTACACTCGAAGGCAGAGTTAAATCCGTGTACAGCATCTATAAAAAAATGTACAACCAAAACAAGAGCTTTGATGAAATATACGACTTTTACGCAATACGTATAATAGTTGAAACTGAGCTTGAGTGTTATACCGTTCTCGGTATAATCCACGATCTTTTCAATTCCATTCCCGGCAGATTCAAGGATTATATTTCAACTCCGAAGCCGAATATGTACCGAAGCCTTCATACAACGGTTATCGGACGTGACGGTATACCGTTTGAAGTACAGATAAGAACGTATGATATGCACCACGTTGCCGAATACGGTATTGCCGCAAACTGGAAGTATAAAACGGGCGCGACAGCATCTGCAGATATCGACAAAAAGCTGAAATGGATAGCGGAATTTGTAGAAACAGAAAACGACACGAAAGACCCCGATGAATTTCTGAATGCTTTGAAGATCGATATCTTTCAGGATGAAGTTTTTGCTTTTACACCCAAAGGTGACGTTATTGCACTTCCCAACGGTTCAACGGTAATTGACTTTGCATATTCCATACATTCAGCCGTCGGTAATAAAATGACGGGTGCGAAGGTCAACGGAATGATAGTTCCGATAGATCATCAGCTTTCAAACGGTGAGATAATAGAAATTCTCACATCCTCGCAAACAAAAGGACCGAGCCGCGACTGGCTTAAGATCGTAAAAACGGGTGAAGCGCGAAACAAGATCCGTCAGTGGTTCAAAAAGGAACAGCGTGCGGAAAATATCGCTATGGGCAAAGCCGAGATTGATAAGGAATTCAGCAAGTTCGGCTCTGCTTGTACCGAAGCGCAGAAAAATGAGGTGCTTCTCAATGTTGCACGCCGTGTCGGTATTCAGGACGTTGACGATGCGTATAATATCATCGGTTACGGCGGTCTTACCGTTTCCAAGATTTCGCAAAAACTCAAGGATGAATTTGAACGTATAGTAAAGCCTGTCAAGACAGACAAACCCACGCTTGACGATATGGCAGAGGCAGGCAAGAAGAAGGTTAAAAAATCAACGGGCGGCGTCATTATCGACGGTGTGGACGGTTGTGTTGTCAAATTTTCAAAGTGCTGCAGTCCCATACCCGGCGACAGCATAGTAGGATTTATAACAAAGGGCTTCGGTGTATCAGTTCATAAGGCTGATTGCCCGAATGTCAAAGCGCAGATAGAAAACCCTGAAAATAAGGAAAGAATTGTAAGCGCGGAATGGGCAGGCAACGAATTCTCACGTGAGATGTTCGAGGCAACGATAAATGTTACAGCGCACAACAGTATAACTATTGTTGCCGATCTTACAGCGGCAGTTGCGGAGATGCGTGTGTCACTTCTTTCTATCAATATGCAGAATGTTGATAATGAAATAACGATCTCACTTACTGTAGGATGCAGAAATACTGAGCATTTACAGCAGATAATGTCACGTATGCGTGCGATAAGAGATGTTGAAACGGTGACAAGATAAGGATAGATATGAGAGCGATAATTCAAAGAGTAAACTATGCAAACGTTAAAGTTGACGGCATTGTAACGGGAGAATGTAAAAACGGTTACCTTGTCCTGCTTGGCGTCGGCAAAGGCGATGATGAGGCGACAGCCCGTAAACTGTGTGACAAGATCGTGAAAATGCGTATTTTCAGCGATGAAAACGGAAAAATAAATCTTTCGCTTTCGCAGGTCGGCGGGGAGATGCTTGTTGTGTCGCAGTTCACGCTTTATGCAAACTGCTCACACGGCAACCGTCCGGAATTTCTTTCGTCAGCTCCCCCTGATGAAGCGAACCGTCTTTACGAATATTTTGTAAGGTATGCCAAAACGCTTGTGCCGTCAGTACAAACGGGAATATTCGGGGCGGATATGAAGGTCACGCTTGAAAACGACGGACCGTTTACAATATATCTTGATACGGAAATGTTGAAATAACCATGAAACTGATACTTGATAAAAATATAAGCAAATATTATTTGCAAACCCTGTGTTTGCTGTTTTTCCCCGGTGCAAAGTTTTCGGAAAATGAAGTTGTTACCCCCGATACACCCGTCGTACAGGTGACACTTAATAACGAGGATGACGGCGCTGTATGTACTGCCACTGTGACGATAGGCGATAAATCCGTAAGCCGTACACATAAGGAGCTTTTTGACCATCTCCCTAAAAATAAAACTGAGAATATGGCGGCGAACAAAGCATTTTTCAGCGCGGCTGAAGCATTTTTCGGGTACACGCCCCCGTGGGGAATACTGACGGGTGTGCGCCCTACCAAGATCGTTCTCGACTATCTGAATGAGGGAATGACAAAGGATCAGACTGTTAAGGAGCTTCGCAAAAGATATCTGCTTTATCCTAAAAAGGCGATAATCGCAACGGATATTGCAAGGTATGAGTCAAAAATAATAAAAAAATATCCGCTTGATACATGCTCTGTTTATATATCCATTCCGTTTTGTCCGACGAGATGCTCATATTGCTCATTTGTCAGCTTTACTACGAAAAAGCTGTTGGGACTGATTCCCGCGTATCTTGAAGCGTTGAAGCTTGAGCTGTCACTTGTCGCACGTCAGATAAAGGAAACGGGCTTTAAGCTTAAAACGATATACATAGGCGGCGGCACACCCACAACGCTTAACGAAGAACAGCTTGAAGATCTTTTATCCTATATAGACAAGCTGTTTGACGCCTCAAGTCTTGATGAGTTTACGCTTGAAGCGGGCAGACCTGACACTATAACGGAGAAAAAACTGCAAAGCGCAGTAAATCATAATGTAACGAGAATAAGCATAAATCCCCAATCTCTCAATAACTTCGTTTTGCAGGAGATTGACAGATGCCATACAGCCGAAATGTTTTTTAAAGCCTATGAAATGGCACGAAAAAGCGGTATACCGTGCATAAACACGGACCTTATAATAGGACTTCCCGCTGATGATATAGAATCGTATTCCGATACCCTTGAAAAGATAATTGATCTGGCACCGGAAAATATAACCGCCCACACATTTTGTGTCAAACGGAGTGCCGACATTTTAAAAGGCGGCAGCGATATCTTCGCGAGAGAAAATTTTGAAGTGTCGAAGTGTGTTGACTATACACAGATAATGACTAAGAAATCCGGATATGTACCGTATTATATGTACAGACAGAAAAACGCGAAGGCTAACCTTGAAAACGTCGGATACTGTAAGAAGGGAACAGAGGGGCTTTACAATATACTGATGATGGAAGAGGTACACTCGATATTTGCCGCAGGTGCCGGTGCTGTTACAAAGCTTGTGGGCGAGAGAAATGTTAAAATAGAGCGAATATTCAACCCCAAATATCCATATGAATATTTAGAGCAGAACAGAGAAAAGGTATTTGAAGAAACAAGAAAAATAATGGACGGATTCTTTGTGAAAGGATGATGTGAATGTATTACTATGACCGTATCTTTTCCTCTGAGGAGGAAAAATATGATTTTGTAAATGAGTGCGACCGACAGTTTTTCGGAAAAATAGAAGAAGCGGCTGACGATATAGCCGATGATAAAAATATAAGGTTTATACTTTTGTCCGGTCCTACCTGCTCGGGTAAGACTTCGGCAACAAATGTTTTGACAAAAACACTCATCAAGGACGGCAAAGAGGTGATGAGTGTTTCGGTAGATGACTTTTTCAAGGATTCAGCACACCTCAAAAACGCGGAAGGAAAAGTGGATTTTGAATCGATCAATGCCATTGACTATGAGCTGTTTTGTAAGTGTACGGAAAGCCTTAAAATGGGGAATGCAACAAGTATCCCGATATTTAATTTTGTAAAAGGTATGCGGGACGGTGAGCGCGTGCTTACTCCAAACGATAACACAATTATAATTTTTGAAGGAATACAGGCTGTATATCCCGAAATAACCTCACTTTTCCACGAGGAAAGTAAAAAGGTATTTATATCGGTCAATACGGATATCACAGCATACGGACAGTCATTTTCAAAAAGACGTCTGCGTTTCAGCCGCAGACTTGTAAGAGATTTTCTTTTCAGGGGTGCCAGCCCTGAGCTTACGTTCAAGCTTTGGGACGGCGTTGTTGAAAATGAGGATATAAACATTATGCCGTATGCAGACGATGCTGACATAAAGCTCAATTCATTCGTACCGTATGAGGTCAATGTTTTAGCGCCGTTTGTGAAAAAGATACTCGGCGATATGCCGAAGGATTCAAAATATTCGCATCTTGCGGAAAATATATTGCAGAGATATGAAAATATTCCCGAGATAAGCCACGAATATGTACCGTCAGGCTCATTTTTCAGGGAATTTATAGGAGAGGAAAAGTAAAATGGCAAAGTATGAAGATTACAAAAAGAGTGCGGAATTTATTACAGGAAAAATAGGCGCACGCCGTCCTGAGGTCGTTATCATCGCAGGCTCAGGTCTTGACACGATAGGCGAAAAGATAGATAACCCCGTGAAAATAAAGTACGGTGAGATACCGGGATTTCCCACGTCGACAGTATCTTACCAGAAGGGTGAGCTTTGGTGCGGTGAAATAGACGGAAAAACAGTTCTTCTTAT
>JAZNEN010000302.1:0-4155 GCA_045588615.1 Eubacteriales bacterium | reverse complement strand
CCTTTAAATACATTTATAGGAGGTGTGCCGAGGAACTTTGCAACAAAGAGGTTTGTAGGATCATCTTATATATCCTGCGGCTTTCCTACCTGCTGAACGATACCTGTCTTCATAACGACGATCATATCGGAAATGCTCATCGCTTCTTCCTGGTCGTGAGTTACGAATACGGTTGTTATACCTGTTTCCTTCTGGATCCTGCGTATTTCTTCTCTTGTCTGCAAGCGGAGGCGCGCGTCAAGGTTTGAAAGCGGCTCGTCCAAAAGAAGAACTCTCGGCATTTTTACAAGCGCACGTGCAATAGCAACACGCTGCTGCTGACCGCCAGAAAGCTCACTGGGCTTTCTGTCCATAAGATCGTCAATCTGAACAAGCTTTGCAGCTTCAACAGCTCTTTCAAGCATCTGATCCTTTGATAGCTTGTCAGCGCCCTTAAGGTTCTGAAGCGGAAACATAATGTTCTGTTTTACAGTCATATGCGGATAAAGCGCATAGTTCTGGAAAACAAGACCTACGCCTCTGTTTTCGGGCGAAAGTTCCGTGACATCCTCTTCACCGAAGAAGATCTGTCCGGATGAAGGCTTCTGAAGACCGCTTATCATATAAAGCGTTGTACTTTTACCGCATCCGGAGGGACCGAGAAGGCCAACAAGCTTACCATCGGGAATTGTAAATGTGAAATCGTTTACCGCTATGACCTCTCCGCCGACTTTTTTATTACGGCTCGGAAAGATCTTAGTGAGATTCCGTAATTCTACTTTCATTTTATCTAACCTCCCAAATCGAAATTTATATTAAATTAAAATGAAAAACAAATGAATCAGTAATCTTCCTTGGAAACTGCCTCAGCGTGCAGTTTCTTCTTATATTCCATCATTGCGTCGTAACTGTCAAATATCCTCTGGGTCGCCATATCGACAACAACCGTATCCGAAAGCAAGTCATGAATCGCAGACGAATTACGGGTAGCGAACACAAGGATTACATTAAGAAGTAATATTGCAAAAATCACAAGTGCACCGACAAAGCCGAGCACGCCGAAAAATATCATAAAAACGAGAAATACGGGCACCATCGTCTCGATTGTATATTTACCGAGAACAGCCCTGATAAATAGCACAGGTGTCGTTATTTTAACGGAACTTGTACGCATAACGGCAACACCGAATATCTTTTTACCGAGAGTTTGTCCGTTACCAAGAAAAAGCGGAACAATAAATTCAAGTATAAAGAATCCGATAAACAGACCGAGACTTACAATAAGTATGGAAAGATTGAACATCATGCGGTAAGCTTTGATGACATCAGCATCACTGTTCATCGCTTTATCAGCTTCGTAGTAAATATTTTTTTCTTCCTCCGTAAGCTTTTCAAAGTCTTCTGCAGAAATATCAAAATCAACACCGTACTGTTCTTGGTACTGTTCATAATACTGTATCATCTTTTCGGCATATCCGTCATACCCAAGAGCGGCTGATAAAGCAGATGCCGCGCCGATAGATACAACAGCAAGGATTATAATGTCAAATAGATACGAAGACATACGCTTCCAAACGCTTGCCTTTTGCAGATCTGATATCATATAAATCCTCCGTTTTACTTGAATATGTTATCGGATGCGATAATTGCAAATGAAGCCGGTCAATGTTAAAAAACTCAAGCTCCGTCATCGCACACATACACATTATGTATTGTACCACATATGGCGACAAAAATCAACCTTTTTTTCAATTAAAACAGAATTTATTTTTGACGGGTAATAACTTTTTGATATTTAAATCGTTACCGAAAAAAAATAATAGTGAATAATTGAGAAAAACATTCATTTTCCTTGACATAGGGTAGGAAATGTTATATAATAGTAAAAAACTGTAATTTTGAAAGGATATTGAAACAATGGATATTAAAAACATTTTGTCAAAGTGTGACCACACACTTCTTGCTCAGACATCTACATGGGAGCAGATCAAAAAAATATGCGATGACGGTATGAAATATTCAACAGCTTCCGTTTGCATTCCTCCGAGCTTTGTTAAGCGTGCAAAGGAATATGTAGGCGATAAGCTTGCAATTTGTACAGTTATAGGATTCCCCAATGGATACAGTACAACTGCAACTAAGGTATTTGAAACAGCTGATGCTGTTAAAAACGGTGCTGATGAGATCGATATGGTTATCAACATCGGTGACCTCAAGGACGGAAAAGATGACGAAGTACGTGAAGAGATCCGTCAGATCAAGGCTGCTTGCGGTGGAAAGCTTCTTAAGGTAATTATCGAAACATGCCTTCTTACAGAAGATGAAAAGATAAAAATGTGTAAGCTCGTAACAGAAGCAGGCGCTGACTACATCAAGACATCTACAGGATTTTCCACAGCAGGCGCAACACTTGATGACGTAAAGCTTATGTACGCTAACGTTGGTGAGGGTGTTCTTGTTAAGGCTGCAGGCGGTATTTCAAATCTTGACGATGCTCAGGCGTTTATCGATGCAGGTGCATCACGTCTTGGAACAAGCCGTGTAGTTAAGGCTGTTCAGGGTATTGAAGGCTCAGGCTATTGATTTATGAAAAAAAATAGCAAACGTGCTTTTCTCATAGTTCTTGACAGTATGGGTATTGGTGAGATGCCGGATGCCCGCATCTGGAACGATGAAGGAAGCAATACTTTAGGCGCTATACAAAACCATCCCGAATTCAACTGTCCCAATCTTACGAAGCTCGGACTTTTCAACATAGACGGTGTTAAAGGTGACAAAAAACCTGCACCTTCTGCTTCATATGCACGTATGAAGGAAGAATCCCTCGGCAAGGACACAACGATAGGACATTGGGAAATTGCGGGCATATGCTCCGAAAAACCCTTCCCTACTTATCCCGACGGCTTTCCGGCTGATGTTATAGAGGAATTTGAAAAGCTTACAGGCAGGGGGACGCTTTGCAATAAGCCCTATTCCGGTACAGATGTAATACGTGACTACGGCGAAGAACACATAAAAACAGGTAAACTTATCGTTTATACATCCGCCGACAGTGTATTCCAAATTGCGGCACACGAGGATATCGTACCCGTTGAAAAGCTGTACGAATACTGTCAGATCGCCCGTGATATGCTTAAAGGCGAGCACGGTGTCGGACGTGTTATTGCACGTCCCTTTGAAGGTGCGCATCCGTTCAAACGTACACCAAGACGTCACGATTTTTCTCTTGTTCCGCCTTCCGATACAGTTCCCTCTTTGCTTAAAGACAGCGGATTTGATTCTATATCCGTCGGAAAAATATACGATATCTTTGCAGGTGTCGGTTTTACGGAAAGCTATCCGACAGAAAACAACAATGATGGAATGGATAAGCTTGACAGCATTATGAAACGTGACTTCAACGGCCTTTGCTTTGTTAATCTCGTTGATTTCGATATGGTGTACGGACACAGAAACGATATAGCGGGATATGCGCGCGCCATGACGGAATTTGACCAAAGACTCGGTAAAGTGCTTGACGAGCTGAAAGAAGATGATGTGCTCATCATTACAGCCGATCACGGATGTGACCCCTCAACTCCGTCAACAGATCATTCAAGGGAATATACCCCGATGATCGTTTACGGAAAAAAGATAAAATCGGGAATAAATCTCGGCACACGCAAGACGTTTGCTGATATCGGTGCTACGGTTCTTGATTGGTTTTCCGTATCGACTGACAGCGTTTCCGGTAACTCATTTCTTAGCGAAGTATGCAGCATCAGCAATGAAGAGCTTATAAAGTTGGCACTTGAAGCACGTGAAATGTCATATTCACCCTATTCGGGTTTCCGTGTGGGTGCGGCACTGCTCACAAAAAGCGGAAAGATCTATAAAGGCTGCAATATTGAAAATGCCGCATATTCACCCACTAACTGCGCTGAAAGAACAGCTGTGTTCAAGGCGGTAAGCGAAGGTGAGACGGAATTTACCGCTATCGCCATTGTAGGCGGCAAGGGCGATGATCTGAATGAAATATGTGCACCGTGCGGTGTATGCCGTCAGGTGCTTGCAGAATTCTGTGCAGGAGATTTCAGAATAGTTATGGGTACACCGGACAGTATAAAGGTGTGCACACTTAGCGAGCTTTTACCGTATTCTTTCGGCAAAAGCAATTTAGAGTAATAAGGAGATATG
>JAZNEN010000301.1:0-3167 GCA_045588615.1 Eubacteriales bacterium | reverse complement strand
TTGTAATTTTTTTCATTTTGTTTTACCTGCCTTTCGTATAAAGAAAAGTAAACGCACCGACATTAATTTTTACTTACAAACAGCGCCGACGCCGCTTTTATGCAGTGTCGGCGCCTGTATATAAAGCTCAAGCTGCCGAAGTGGTTTTTTATATGTTAATTTTTTATCAATCAAAATCATTATATATTATATCGTCACATTTTTCAATAGTTTTTTCAAAAAAACTTATTTTCGTGATTTAATTACCTTAAGTCTTGAAAATTCCTCTCGTTCTTTTTCTTCAAGAACTTCTGTTATGATCTTTATTTGTGATTTAAATCCCGGAATTACCACGTTTTTAAGAGAGTTCGCCCTTTTTCTTGTCTTTTTAACAGCATTTGCAAGCCTGTAAACACTGTTTTCTATTTCAGCAAGCTGCGCCGTTAACACCTTTACCTTATTAAAATTTATAAATGCATCATCAAGCGACTGATTCGTGTTATGCATACCGTACCTCGGAGCCTTCGGGCTGTCACAGGAAATCGTAACACGTGGTATTTCGACCCCCATAACACTTCTGTACGTCAAGGACAAGGAATTTTCCTCCTCTACCGAGGCGGCATTTCGTACTGTTGTTATACCGAGTGATACATTTGCGCCCTGGAGCGCACGGTATGCAAGTGCATAGCTTTCGTCGATCGCCTTTTGTATTTCTTCTGCATCATCGATAAGCCGCATCATTTCTCTGACAAGGATATTTCTTTTACGGTCAAGCAATTCGTAGCCGTTTTCCGCAAGTGCCAATGACTTTTTTAAATTGATAAGATTGCCTTTTGTCGGTGCAACTGCCATACCGTTTTCTCCTTTTACGATCTTTGCTTATAATACTTTTTGAGAGTATCCTTTTTGATTCTGTCAAGCTCACTTTCATCAAACAGTGAAAGAAGCTCGCATCCGAGATTTAAAGAATCCTCCATTGAACGGTTTTCGTCAAAGCTCTGTGAAATAAACTCTTCCTCAAACCGTTTGCCGAACTTGAGATAATTTTTGTCTTTTTCCGAGAGCTCTTCCTCGCCGATTACCGATGAAAGCGCACGGGCATCAACTACCCTTGCGTACATCGAGAAAAGCTGGTTGGCAAGTTCCGAATGGTCTTCTCTGGTGAAGCCCTCACCGATACAGTCCTTCATAAGTCTTGACAAAGACGGCAAAACTGCCACCGGCGGATATATGCCCTTTGCGGAAAGCGCCCTGTCAAGCACGACCTGGCCCTCGGTGATATATCCCGTCAAATCGGGAACAGGGTGGGTTATATCGTCATTTGGCATTGTTAATATCGGAAGCTGAGTAACCGAACCTGCTTTTCCTTTGACGATACCTGCCCTTTCGTATATTGAAGCAAGATCGGAATAAAGATATCCGGGATATCCTTTTCTGCCGGGGATCTCTCCCTTCGATGAGCTGAATTCACGTACAGCCTCTGCATACGATGTCATGTCTGTCATTATTACGAGTATGTGCATTCCAAGCTCATAAGCAAGGTATTCTGCAGCTGTAAGCGCACACCTCGGTGTAAGTATTCTTTCAATAACAGGATCCGAGGAAAGATTCAAAAACATTACAACTCTCGATAGAACCCCTGCCTTTGCAAATGAGCTTTTGAAATATTCCGCAACATCGGCACTTACACCCATTGATGCGAATACTATTGCAAACGAATCATCCTCAACTCCCTGTAAATGTGCCTGACGTACTATCTGCGCGGCAAGCTCATTATGCTTCATACCCGCACCCGTAAATATTGGAAGCTTTTGTCCTCTGATAAGTGTTGACATTACATCTATTGACGATATTCCTGTTGCGATATAATCCCTCGGATATTCACGTGCGATGGGATTTATCGGAAGTCCGTTTATATCGCATATCTTATCTGCAAAAATTTCACCCAGACCGTCGATCGGAACACCGGCACCGCTGAATGTTCTGCCCAATATTTCAAGGGAAAGAGGCATTTGCATAGGATGCCCCTTCATTCTCGTCTTTATATTCTGAAGCGAAAGCGTACGTGTACCTTCAAAAACCTCAATTACAACACGCTTTCCGTCTATCTGAATAACTCTGCCCTGTCTTGATGTACCGTCTGCCAAAACAATATCGCACATTTCTTCATATGCAACACCTTCGATATTATCAAGCACGATCAAGGAGCCGTTGATCTCTTTAGCGCCCAAATACTCAATTAACATATTTCACCGTATCAAACTTCCCTGCCGAAGCCCGAAAGTTTTGTATCAATTTCTTTAATATAATCATCAAACTTGTAAAGTGCATCGTTTTCAACGTCATATTTCATAGATGTAAGCTTTTCAAAAAGCCCCGTTTTTATTATATCCGATATCGGAATTGCCTGGGAAATAAGAGCTGATGCCTTATGATAGAGATAGATTATCGTATGCATCATCAGCTTTTGCTTTTCAAGCGGAACATATGTGTCCTCCTTATGGAAAGCATTCTGCTGTAAAAATCCGACACGGATTATATGTGCAATTTCAATGATAAGCTTCTGCTCATCAGGTAAAACATCCGAGCCTATAAGCCTTACAATTTCAATAAGACCGTCTTCTTCATTCAGAAGCGCTGTGATCTCCTTACGCAAAGATATAAACTCGTGTCCCGCCTTTTCGTCATACCACGGATCAAGATCCGAAAAATACTCACTGTAGCTGAGCATCCAGTTTATAGCAGGATAATGACGCTGATATGCAAGAGATTTATCAAGTGCCCAGAAGCATCTTGTAAAACGCTTTGTGTTTTGTGTAACAGGCTCCGAAAAGTCAGCTCCCTGAGGCGACACAGCTCCGATAAGCGTAACTGAGCCCATATCTCCGCCGAGTGTTTTTACATAAGATGCCCTTTCGTAAAAATCCGAAAGTCTTGAAGGAAGATATGCAGGAAATCCTTCCTCTGCAGGCATTTCTTCAAGACGGCCGCTTATCTCGCGAAGCGCCTCAGCCCAGCGTGATGTTGAATCTGCCATCATTGCAACATGATATCCCATATCACGGTAAAACTCCGCAATCGTGACACCTGTATAAATTGATGCTTCTCGTGCGGCAACAGGCATATTTGAAGTGTTTGCGATAAGCACTGTTCTGTCCGTCATAGGTCTCTTTCTTTTAGGGTCGGTC
>JAZNEN010000300.1:0-3544 GCA_045588615.1 Eubacteriales bacterium | reverse complement strand
TGCAAAGCGGCTTTCTTGATGTTATCAACCTCACGATGATGCACACCAAGGAGCTTATGGGTGCGACCGATGCCGCACTCGGAGAGGTCGACCCCGACAACACCTCGGCAATTCTCGCCCTGCAGGAATCGTCGAATATGCCGCTTGAAAATATAAGGCAGAATCTTTATGCCTGTGTTGAGGATCTTGCACTCAACTGGGCTGAAATGATGTTTGAATATTACCCCGCGGGCAGGCTTTTGCCCTATTTTGACGGTGATGAAAGCAAAAGCGGAGAAATGCCCGATTATGAGGTATTCAAAAACTCCGTTATACGTGCCCGTGTAGACGTAGGCGCGGGCACAAAATACTCTCAGATAGTGGCGGTGAATACCCTTGACAAGCTCCTTTCGGGCGGATTTATCGGAATTGAGGATTACCTGCAAAGGCTGCCCGACGGAATAATTTCCGATAAGAAGGGGCTTATAGAAAAAGCTTTGCTCCACAGTAAAATGAGCGAAGAAGAACAAACGGAGGTGGCGGCGAATGGCTGAAAATGACCGTTTTAACTCGGAAACAGAGGAATTTTTCCAAAGCTTTCCCGATGTCGACCTTGACAGCGTCAATGACAGCGTTTGGGAAAGAGTGAAAAAGGGTGAAAACCTCACCGCTGTTTACAAGGAAGCAAGAAAAGCCGAGGAGGATGCCGAAAGATATAACGAAAAAAACAGGATGGCATCGACGGGCTTTATCGGTACGGCATCGCGCCAAAGCGGTGTTTACAATGAGCGCGATGTCAGAGCGATGACCTCGAAGCAGGTGCGTGCTGATTATGATAATATCATAAAAAGTATGGGCAGTAAGGGGTTTTTCAGGTAAGAGGTAAGGAGTGCCGTGGGGGAAATGACACATCATCCGTCCATAAGGCGTTTAATACGGACGTGCGATGCACGCCCTGCGGGTAAAATGGGATAACACCCAATTACTGCGAATTGAAATTACAATACAAAAAAGAAAGGAAAAATTAAATAAATATGGCTATTACACAGTTTATACCCACAGTGTGGAGTGAAACACTTTACAGACAGCTTGACAAAGAATATATTGCGGTTAAGAACTGCTCGCGAGAATTTGAGGGCGATATAAAAAATATGGGTGATACCGTGAAGATCATCGGTCTTAATCCCATATCTGTATTTGATTACAACAAAAATATGGATATGGGAGCTCCCGGTGAGGTATCAGACCATATCCGTATGCTTACTATCGACCGTGCAAAGGCATTCAATTTTGTCATTGACGATATCGAAATGGCACAGACATCTCCCGTAATTATGAAAGAAGCAATGCGTATTGCTGCCAGTGCGCTTTCAAACGAGGCGGACAAGTATATCTACTCTATGCATGCTGCCGTTCCCACGGCGAACATCATCACGGTGAATGATCTTAAAGCTGACAGTGTGCTTGACATTTTGCTGAATGCACAGAAGATGCTTCTTGAAAAGAACGTACCCGGAAACGAGGAGATCGTTCTTGAAGTTCCCCCCGCTGTTGCGGCAAAGATCATCAAGGCGAAGATCATTCACGGTACATCAAACGAGGAAGAGCTTGACAAGGGCTGTATCGGTAAGTTCCTCGGCTTCAGAATATACGTATCGAACAATATTGTCGCAAAGACGGAAGATTCAAAAACATTCTATAAATGCCTTGCAAGAACAAAGCGTGCCATCGCCTTTGCTGAACAGATAAACGAGGTTGAGGCTTACCGTCCCGAAAGACGATTTGCCGATGCCGTCAAGGGTCTTCACCTTTACGGGGCAAAGATCGTTTATCCCGATGAAATACTTGTTATCAACGCAAGCGTGGCGGATGAAACAGGCGCATAATGAAATGTGCTGACGTTTTTGATTTGACCGCCGCTTATATCGGCGAGGACAGAAATGCCGTTGATTTTTCCGAGCTTGGCAGAAGGCTTCCGCCTATGCTCGGCGCCGTGATAACAGAGCATATTCCGCTTGATAAAATACTTACAGATGGGCAGACGCCATACCCCTCAATGGGTGAGATCCGTGACGGGGAGGATGTTTTTCCGCTGTGTGACGAGTGTGCCGTGTTATGCGCTCTTCGGCTCGGTATGCTGCTTATTGCCGATGAAAATCCCGCCCTCGGTGCGTTTTTATCGTCTGAATATGCAAGGATGAAAGCCGCCGCACTTTCAACTGTAAGCGGTGACATCGGAAGCATAAAGGACGTATATCCCGGACTTATTTAAGGAGGTTTTTATGGCGTTTTTTAAAAAAAATCCTTCTTTTCTGATGACAGTCAGTTCCTTCGACGGAACTGACTGTACGAAAAAGGTTACAAATTCTATATCATCCGCCGAATATATGCGGAATTTCCGCATCACGGAAAACGGCAAGCTGCAAAAAAGATACGGATATAAAAAGCTTGACGGTATACAGACGGGCGAGGATTTTTATTTGTCGGGCGACTTGCTTTTTTACCGTAACGGCAAGACGGTAAATGCATATGATATAAGCACGGAGAGTATCTGTGCTTCCTACGAGCTTGATGTGCGTGAAAAAACAGTTTATTTCACATTTGGCGGAAACGTGTATGTGATATGTGAGGAGGAAGCCGTTGTTTTCAAAAACGGCAATTTCACGCCTGCGGAGCTTTATGTACCGACAGTTGCAATTACTTGCCCTCCGAGCGGCGGCGGTACGATTTTTGAATCCTTGAATCTTTTGTGCGATATGGCATCGCTTTCATATTCGCCTGACGGGGAGGCAAAGGTGTATAATCTGCCTTCCTCGGCTATCGGTGTTGTCTCGGTTACGGAAAACGGAAAAACTGTAACGAAAGACAAATATACATTTGATCTTTCAAAAAAATGTGTAACGTTTTCTTATGTACCGGAGGGCGGCGTCGCCGATAGCTTGAAAATAACATTCAGAATGTCTGATACAGAGGTTACGAAGTATCTTCTAAGAGGGCGCAGCTTCTGTGTTTACGGCGGAGATTTTGACAGCAGAGTTTTCGCCTACGGCGGGGATAACATAATATACTATTCCGATATTACGTCGCACGGACCCGATCCGCTGTATTTTCCTGCGGAAAATTACATAACAGTCGGCGATGGTACGTATGATGTTACGGCACTTGTCCGCCATTATTCCACGCTTGCTGTTTTTACATCCGGTGATGCGTGGTATATTTCACCGTCAAGTGTTGATTATGACGGATATACAAAGCCGACATTTCCGATCTATCCTCTGAACGGTAATGTTGGTACTGTAAGAGGGGGTGCGGCACTTGTCGATAATTCTCCTTTGACTGTAAATTCAGACGGTGTATACCTGTGGCGTTCAAGCACGGTGCGTGACGAAAGAAATGCAAAGTGCATATCGGACAAGGTAGAACCGCTTTTACACAGCGACTTTTTGAAAACCGCAAAGGTTTTTGACCACCAGGCGAAAAAAGAGCTGTGGATATATAATTTCGGCGTTGTGATGATATATAATTATGCGCTTGATGTCTGGTATGCATTTGACGGCATTGATGC
>JAZNEN010000299.1:0-4923 GCA_045588615.1 Eubacteriales bacterium | reverse complement strand
AAAATCATTAAAATGTCTTGAATTATTCAATATTATATAGTATAATGATATCAATAAAACGAAGCGCATATATTGCATCTACGCCGTCACGTATTTTGCTCGGGCGGCAATTTTTGCGGAGTTACGTTGTGGGTGCATTTTGTTGCGCTAAATCACATTATTTTTATGAGGAGGTTATATCATGAATGAAAAAACCTTGATTCCTTTCAAGGGAACAGTCGTTCAGGAGGAGCAACTCAAAGAAGTCATCGCCAAACACCGTGATCAGAAGGGCGGTCTTATGCCCGTGCTTCAGGAGGCGCAGGGCATCTACGGTTATCTTCCCATCGAAGTGCAGACTATGATTGCAGACGGTCTTGGCATTTCCTTGTCGGAGGTTTACGGCGTTGCTACATTCTATTCCCAATTTTCACTTACACCCAAGGGCAAACACAAGATCAGTGTATGCCTCGGTACCGCTTGCTACGTTAAGGGCTCAGATAAAATACTTGAGGCTATTGAAGCACGTCTCGGTGTTAAGTCGGGCGAATGTACGGAGGACGGTTTGTTCTCTATTGATGCTTGCCGTTGCGTAGGCGCGTGCGGTCTTGCACCTGTTATGCTCGTAGGCGAAGATGTTTACGGCAAGGTAGCAGCGGCGCAGGGTCCCGCAATTCTTGATTCTTACCGCATCAATGAAGGAGGGGACAAATAATAACTCTCGAACAGCTTAATCAAATTAAAGATAAGTATGCCGATCTCGTTAAGGTCAGAAAGATCGTTGCTGAGGAAGGCGAAAAGCTCGCAAAGGTAACAGGCTACCGCAAGCAGGTGCTCGTTTGCGGAAGTACAGGCTGTAACTCATCGGGCAGTAAAAAAGTGCTTGCAGCTCTTGAAGAAGAACTGAAGGCGGAAGGACTTGAAGAAGAAATACTTGTTGTAAGAACAGGTTGTTTCGGTCTTTGCGCACTCGGTCCTATCATGATCGTATATCCCGAAGGTGCATTTTATGCACAGGCAACTCCCGAAAGCGTAAAGAGAGTTGTTAAGGAACACCTTAAAGAAGGAAACATCGTTAAGGAACTTCTTTATCAGGAAACAGTACATGCAGACGGTTCTATCATCTCGCTTTACGAAACAAACTTCTATAAGAAGCAGCTCAGAATTTCACTTCGTAACTGCGGTGTTATAGACCCCGAAAACATTTACGAATACATAGCAACAGAAGGTTATCAGGCACTTGCTAAGGTTGTTACATCGATGACTCCCGATGATGTCATCAATGAACTTCTTGAGTCAGGTATCAGAGGACGCGGCGGCGCAGGCTTCCCCACAGGTAAGAAGTGGGCATTCGCAAAGGCAACTCCCGGTGATATCAAGTACGTTTGCTGTAATGCAGACGAAGGCGACCCCGGTGCGTTTATGGACCGTTCAATCCTTGAAGGTGACCCCCACGCTATTATCGAGGCTATGGCAATTGCAGGTTACACGATAGGTGCTAAGCAGGGTTACGTTTACGTCCGTGCTGAGTATCCCGTTGCTGTTGAAAGACTTAACATCGCTATTGCTCAGGCAAAAGAGCTCGGTGTTCTCGGTAAGAACATTTTCGGTACAGATTTCGAATTTGATATAGAGATCCGTCTTGGCGCAGGCGCATTCGTATGCGGCGAAGAAACAGCGCTTATGACATCTATCGAAGGTAACAGAGGCGAACCCAGACCCCGTCCTCCGTTCCCTGCAGTTAAGGGCTTGTTCGGTAAACCTACAGTTCTTAACAACGTTGAAACACTTTCCAACATTCCTCAGATCATCCGCAAGGGTGCTAAGTGGTATTCCGCAATGGGTACAGAAACATCCAAGGGTACAAAGGTATTTGCGCTCGGCGGTAAGATCACAAACGTAGGTCTTGTTGAAATTCCCATGGGTACAACACTTCGTGAGATCGTTGAGGAGATCGGCGGCGGTATTCCCAACGGCAAGAAGTTCAAGGCTGCTCAGACAGGTGGTCCTTCAGGCGGTTGTATCCCCGCTGAACATATTGACACACCTATCGACTATGAGCATTTGACAGCTCTCGGCTCAATGATGGGCTCCGGCGGTCTTATCATCATGGATGAAGATACATGTATGGTCGATATTTCCAAGTTCTATCTTGACTTTACCGTTGATGAATCCTGCGGTAAATGTACACCTTGCCGTATCGGTACAAAGAGACTTATTCAGCTTCTTGAAAAGATTACCGAAGGTAACGGCGAAATGGCAGACCTCGAAAAGATCGAGGAGCTTGCAAACCATATGAAGACATCCTCCCTTTGCGCACTTGGTCAGTCTGCTCCTAACCCTGTTTTGTCAACTCTCAAGTACTTCAAGGATGAATATATTGAGCATATCGTTGACAAGAAGTGTGCAGCTGGCGTATGTAAGAGTATGCTCAGATACGAGATCGAAGCTGATCTCTGTAAGGGTTGTACGCTTTGTGCAAAGAAATGTCCTGTTGCCGCTATTACAGGTACAGTTAAGCAGGTTCACACAATTGATCAGTCCAAGTGTATCAAGTGCGGACTTTGCGAATCAAGCTGTAAGTTCAAGGCAATAGTTAAGAAATAAGGAGGTATCAGGTAATGGAAATGGTAAATCTTAAAATAAACGGCGTATCCGTTTCGGTTCCTGCAGGTTCAACAATTCTCGAAGCTGCCAGAGCTGCAAACATCACGATACCCACACTCTGCTACCTCAAGGATATCAACTGCATCGGCGCTTGCCGTATATGCCTTGTTGAAGTAAAGGGTGCAAGAGGCCCCGTTGCCGCTTGTGTATATCCTGTATCCGAGGGTATGGAGGTTCTTACAAACACACCCAAGATCAGAGCTTCAAGAAAAACAACACTTGAACTCATCCTTTCAGCTCATAACAAAAAGTGTCTTTCCTGCGTAAGAAGCGACAATTGTGAGCTTCAGAAGCTCGCACACGATTACGGCGTAGATGAAGACAGATTCTCGGGCGAAGGTAAGGACTATGAAATAGACAGATCTTCTCCCTATGTCGTAAGAGATAACAACAAGTGCGTAAACTGCATGCGTTGCGTTGCTGCTTGTAAGAATATGCAGAGCGTTTCCTGCATCGGTGCTATCAGAAGAGGCTTCAACGTTCACGTTGGATGTGCTTTCGATAAGGATCTTGCAGATTCTCCTTGCGTAGGATGCGGTCAGTGTATCGTTGCGTGCCCCGTTGGTGCACTTACAGAAAACAGCCAGACAGCAAAGGTTTGGGATGCTATTGCAGATCCTAACAAGAAGGTTGTTGTATTTACAGCTCCTTCCATCCGTGCAACACTCGGCGAAGCATTTGATATGCCTATCGGTACGAATGTTGAAGGTAAGATGGTAAGCGCTATCAGAGGTCTCGGCGTTGACAACGTATTCAATATGGATGTAACTGCCGACCTTACGATCGTTGAAGAAGCAAACGAGCTTATTGAACGTATCACAGAGAAGAAGACACTTCCTATGTTCACATCATGCTGCCCCGGTTGGGTCAAGTTCTGTGAGCATTACTATCCCGATTTCCTCTCACACATTTCTTCCTGCAAATCTCCTCAGCAGATGTTCGGCGCAGTTCTTAAGAGCTATTACTGCCAGAAGAACGGAATTGATCCCAAGGATCTCTTCGTTGTCAGCGTAATTCCTTGTACAGCAAAGAAGTTTGAGGTTACAAGAGAAGAGCAGAGAACACAGGAATTTGACGATGTAGATGTAGCACTCACAACACGTGAGCTTGCAAGAATGATAAAGGAAGCAGGCATCAACTTTACTGAGCTTGCTGACGAAAAGTTTGACGATCCCTTTGAAACAGCTTCCGGCGGTGCGGCTATCTTCGGCGCAACAGGCGGTGTTATGGAAGCGGCTCTCCGTACAGCGGCTTATAAGCTTGACGGTACAGCTGATGCTATCGAGTTCAAGGAAGTCAGAGGCACACAGGGTATTAAGGAAGCAACATACACAATTGCAGGTATTGAGCTTAATATCGCTGTTGTTTCAGGTCTTGCAAATGCAAGAAAGGTTATCGATGCTATCAATGCAGGCGAAAAGAACTACCATATGGTAGAGGTTATGGCTTGTCCCGGCGGTTGTATCAACGGCGGCGGTCAGCCTACACAGAGCGATGCTGTTCGTAACACAGTTGACCTCAAGACATTGAGAGCAAAGGCGCTTTACGATGCAGATGCTGCAATGACTCTCAGAAAGTCACACGAAAGCCCTGTTATCAAGATGCTCTATGATGAGTATTTTGAAGCACCCGGAAAGCATAAGGCTCATGAGCTTCTCCACACAACATATGTTAAGAGAGGCACACACTAAGCTATAGCTTAATGGTATAAAAAACGATCCCTACAGCATTAACGTGCTGTAGGGATTTTTTGTTTACTGAAAATTACCTGCAGGCGGTTGGGAGAGGCTTTTGCCGACGAGTAATCCCGCCGCAGCGGTAGGCTCCCTTGTGTAAGGGGAGTTGTCAGAGAAGCTGACTGAGGGGTTGTTTGAGGGCATTTTTTACAATCCCTCCGTCACGGCAAGCCGTGCCACCTCCCTTTGCACAAGGGAGGCGAAATAGTAGCCACATCTGTGGCGGTAGGGCGAGTTTGCAAGTGTCAAATGTTTCAGTGGGCTTTCAGCCTCGCCGATAATACGCGCAGCGTAAGCCTTCCCAAGTCATTTGACGAAGTCATGTGATGAGAGATAGGTGTCAGCCGCAGGCTGACGGATGAGGTGGTTTGTATGTAACCAAACTCATCATCCACCACTATCGTGGTTCCCATGGGGGTGGCTCATTTAAGAAAATATATGGTAAACTTTGTAGGGGCGACCATTGGTCGTCCGCCTCAAAATATATAAATATACTAAAAGCGGGAGTGCTTATTTTTGGGGGTTATTTCCTTAAATGAGC
>JAZNEN010000298.1:0-13799 GCA_045588615.1 Eubacteriales bacterium | reverse complement strand
TGTGCGTTTTGTAAACCGTGCCGAAAACGGACGACATAAATTCCTTTGTCGTTGTCTTCCCGACGCTTCCCGTCACAGCGAGTGTATATTTGAGTGTTTTGTTTTTTTCTTTAAAGCCTTTCGCGATATCACCGAGGGCTTTGAGGGTATCGTCTGCAACAAGTGCGCTTTTGCCCATAGGATCTCTTTGGCAAAGCACACAAACAGCACCGTTTTCAACCGCTTTTTCAATGTAGTTGTGTCCGTCTGTATTGTCACCCTTAAGTGCTACAAACATAGTGCCTGTGCCATTTTCTATTTTTCTCGAATCTATCTCTGCACAGCACACATCGCAGTCGTCCCCCACAAGTGTGCCGCCGCACCACTTTGCTGCCTCGCTGAGTTTAAACAAAACTTTGTTTTCCATAACCTATCCTTCAGTCGTTTTACCTTTAAGATATTCAAAAACCGTATTTTTTTCGCTGTAGGGTGTTTTTCCGTTTTTCCCTATTTCGTATTCTTCATGTCCTTTACCCGCAAGCAGTATTATATCACCGTCACGCGCTGTATCAAGTGCGAAATGTATCGCTTCCGTTCTGTTGGAAATGACTGTATATCTGCCTGTTTTGTCAACACCCTTCAGTATGTCGGAAATTATCTCATCCGGTGATTCTGTTCTCGGATTATCCGAGGTTATCACCGAAAGATCTGATGTGCGGGAAGCTATCCTTCCCATTTCCGGGCGTTTTGTTTTATCTCTGTCGCCTCCGCACCCAAACACACATATAAGTCTGTTCGGATTAAATGACCGACACGTCAAAAGAATATTATAAAGTGCATCGGGGGTATGCGCAAAATCAATGATGACAGAATAACCGACATTAAATTTTGCCAAGTCAAGCACCTCGCACCTTCCTTTGACACCTTTTAGGCTTTCCAGCGCCTTTGACGATGTTACAGCATCAACTCCGAGCTGTTCGCAAGCCGCTATTGCACACGCAGCGTTTTTGACATTGAAGCTTCCGGGAAGATTCAATTTTACGTCTGCACCGCTTTTTCCGAAATAATTAAATTCCGTTCCGTTTATACCGCGCTGAACGATATTTGACAAAACGATATCAGCATTTCCCTTTTCGGAATAGAATATTTTTATTCCCCTTGTTCTTTTGGCTATTACTTTGGATGAAGGGTCGTCACCGTTCAGTATAGACACCTTACTTTGAGTAAAAAGCTTACATTTGGAAGCAATATAATCTTCCATCGTTTTGTGAAAATCCATATGGTCCACAGTTATATTTGTAAGTACACCGACATCAAATACACACGTGGCAAGTCTTTCCTGCTTAAGTGCGTGCGATGAAGCTTCGCTTACAACCACATCTGCGCCTTTTCTTCTGTATTCGTCAAGCAAGCGGTAAAATTCACGGGGTGAGGGTGTCGTCATTGACGAGTTTTCCATCTCGTCGCCGATACCGTTACCAAGCGTGCCTGTAATTCCGCATTTTATTCCGCTGTATTCAAGTATATGCTTCACCATACGGCAGACAGTAGTCTTTCCGTTAGTCCCCGTAACACCCACCAAACGCAGATATCTTTCCGGGGATGAATAATAATTGCTCATCACAATGGCATAAGCGCGTCTTGCATTATTCGTCTGAATAAAACACACATTCGGAATGTCACACATAAAATTTCTTTTCCGGCTTTCATACAGAACTGCAGAAGCCCCTTTGGATATTGCCTGTGCAATATAATCAAAGCCGTTGTGATTCGTACCGTTCCAAGCGATAAAAAGATCGCCCGGACATACATCATTTGAGTTTTCTTTTATGCCGTTTATTTCGGCTGAAAATACATTTTCGCTTGCTCTTATTATGCAAACTCCGCTTAAAAGCTTGGAAAGTTTAATACATATCACCTTTTTCCAGTAAATATTTTTAAACTTCCTTTTATCTTTTAATCTGCGTTTCCTATTACCTCATCCATATGCAAAAATTCTATTGTAACAACAGTTCCCTCGGGCACCGTGCTTCCTGCCTCCGGATACTGCTTAACGGCATATGCGTTTTTGGCGGCTACAGCTCCGCTTACGCTTATGTTCAGTCCCGAATTTACAACAAGCTTATTTGCATCGATCGGAGATTTTCCGACAACATCGGGAACCTTGACCGTCTTTTGCTGTTCGTCGGACGATGTGTAAAGTATTATTTTTCCGTTTTTGATTATAAGCGTGTCACCCGCCTTGGGCATCTGTGAAATTACGGTCTTGCCGTCGCCTTTCACAGTTACCTCGTAACCGAGAGACTCAAGCTTATTCTTCGCCGAATTCACATCGGCGCCGACATAGCTGCCGACTGTGGTCTGCTTGCTGTCTGTATCAGAACCTGCATAATCAGGCTCAATGCCGAGATACGGAAGCACCTCAGCCAATATCTTGCTATTGTAAGGTGCGGCAACGATAGAGCCCTCCGCGCGGCTTAACTCTGTATTCGGTTCATCAACTACAACTATCAAAGTGACCTCGGGATCATCCGCAGGTGCAACAGAGAAGCACGAACCCACTCTTAACAGGTACGTTCCGTTTGCATCCTGTTTATCTCTTTTTTCGGATGTTCCCGTCTTTGCTCCGACCTTATATCCTGCGACATATGCGTTTGCTGCACCTATACCCTCTGTAACGCCCTTTTCAAGTATATCGCATATCTGCTCGCCCGTATTTGCCGATATGACCTGACGCTTTACGGTAGTATCGATATTTGAAACTACATTTCCGTCACTGTCGAGTATCTGCTTCACAACGTGCGGTACGACGATATTTCCGCCGTTTGCAACGCTTGAAATTGATGTAAGCTGTCTTATTGCAGTTACCTTAAACGTCTGACCGAATGAATAAACCGCAAGCTCTGTCTGATTGAAATTACTGTATTTATGGCAATACGTTGATGCTTCACCCGGCAGGTCTATACCTGTCAGCTCTTTATATCCGAACGATTCGTAATAATTGTAAAATGTTTCTTTACCGAGCTTTTCAGCCGTTATCATCATCGTCGGGTTGCACGATTTCTGAAGCCCCGTTTGGAAATCCAAAGCACCGTGGCCGTATGTTTTGTGACACTTTATCTTTCCGTATCCCTCTACCATATGATATCCAGGGCAGTAATACGGGGTAGTTTTCGACACAACATCCTCTTCAAGTGCCATACTGCACGTTGCAACCTTGAAGGTTGAACCCGGCTCATAAAGGTCGTTTATCGCCTTATTTGACCACATTACGCCGAGAAGTTCTTTTTTCAAAAGATTATATTCTTTCGTTCCGACCTCGTAGCCGCAGCTGTCCAGCTTAAGCTGTGAGGCAGCATCAAGAGTATTAGGCTCGTTACAGTTAAAGTCGGGCTTTGTTGCCATTGCAAGTATATCGCCTGTGTCAGGATCCATAATAACACCCGTAACACGGTTTTGTGCATCGACCGCTTCAAGTGCTTCTTCAAGATACTTTTCAAGTATACATTGAATATTGTAATCAATAGTCAGCACAAGGTCACAGCCGTCGACTGCTTTTACATAGCTCTCGTATTTATACGGCATATCAAGTCCGAGACCGTTTTTAGCCGTTACTATCTTTCCTGCTGTACCCGTAAGATACTTATCGTACTGATATTCTATTCCGTAAAGCCCCTGTCCGTCCGTACCTGTGAAACCGAGAACATGCGAAAGCAAATTTCCGTAGGGATAAAATCTTTCCGTACCCGTAACAAGATGCACACAGTCAAGCTTATATTCGGCAATAAACGCACGAACCATATCAGCTTGTTCCTTGCCTACACCCTTTTTTATCGTTTCATCCTTACGGTTTACAAGCCCGCCTTTTTCGTACACCATATCGTAATCAACGTCAAGTATACGTGAAAGATTTTCGGCAATAAGCCTTCTTTCAGCATTTCCGTCAATGTCCGCAGGTGAAATAAACACGCGTTCAACCGTTTTGTTGTCGGCAAGAATTATGCCGTTTCGATCATAGATCCTGCCCCTTGAAGCAGATACGGATGTTTCGCGTGTTATGTTTTCGGCGGCTTTTTTCTGATAATCATCATAACTCCAGATCTGCAGATAAAAAAGCCTGCCGCTTACTATTACAAATGAAATAACAAAGATAACTATAAGGACACGGTCCTGCCAGTTTATCTTCTTCGGTTTTATATTGTTGTTTATTTAAAAGCACCCTTTCAAGAATGAGTTGTACCGTACAAATATATTCCTTTAATCTTTGATGTATTCCAGAATCTCGCCAAGGCCTTCACCGAGTGCTGATAAAAGTGCGGAAAATGAATATTTGTCTTCTTCTTTTTCGGCAAGAAGCACTTCCGATGCATCCTCGCCCGCAACGGCAACATATTTTTTGGGAAGCTTATCTTCCTTCACCATTCCCATTGCCTGCGCCTGCTGTTCTATGTACTTAAGATCGTTTTTCTGCGACAGCTCGAAATTAAGGCCTTCTTCTTCCTCTATAAGCCCCTTGAGTTCCGTGCTCAGCTGTGAGACCTGAGACGAATAATCGCTTACCTGAACACCTACAAAAACAATGAACATAAGCAAAAGCGAGCAGATAACAGCCATAAACATCGTACCTATCGGCATCGGCGTTTTTTCTTTTGCGGGCTTTGTAAATGTTTTTTCCTTTATTTTAAGTCCTTTTATATTTTCCGGTGCAAGTATGCCTTTTTCCGAAACAGCAGGGAGATTTTCAGTTTTCTTGTTTATTAGTGTGTGTTTTTCCGCTGTCATTTTTTCTCCTTTAAATCTTTTGTGCTATACGAAGCTTTGCACTTCTTGAACGTGGATTTTCGTCCAGCTCATCCGTGCTTGGCAGTATCGGCTTTTTTGTAACAGTTTTTATAAGAGGCTTTTTACCGCATACGCATACGGGAAATTCCGGCGGGCACGTACAGCCTGATGAAGCGCGTGCAAATGTCTGCTTTACTATCCTGTCCTCCAAAGAATGGAAAGTGATAACGCAGAGTCTTCCGTCTTTGTTAAGGTGCGAAATGAGGGAACTGAGCGTAGGCTCAATTATCTCAAGCTCACTGTTTACCGCAATTCTTATTGCCTGAAATGTCCTTTTTGCAGGGTGGTGGCCGCCCACTTTTGCTTTAGCGGGCATAGCGGATTTGATTATATCCACAAGCTCAAGGGTGGTATTTATCGGCTTTTCGGTTCTGTAAGACACAATTTTACTTGCGATGTGCGGCGCAAAATTTTCCTCACCGTATGTATATATAATTCTTTTCAGCTCTTCTTCGCTGTATGAATTTACGATGTCATATGCACTTACAGGGTCGGATGTATTCATACGCATATCAAGAGGTGCATCATTCATATACGAAAAACCTCTTTCAACGCAGTCAAGCTGGAAAGAGGATACCCCTAAATCGATAAGCACCCCGTCAATTTTTTCTACACCGAGTTCTTCTAAGATATCCTCAATATTTTTAAAATTATTATTTACAAATGTTATTCTGTCACGGTACTTATCAAGTCTTACAGATGCCGCTTTTATTGCGGTGATATCAGTGTCAACGCATATAAGCCGTCCGTTCTTAAGCTTTTGAGCAATCTTTTCACTGTGTCCGCCGCCGCCAAGCGTAAGGTCGCAGTATATACCGTCTTCTTTTATATTCAAACCGTCTATACATTCATCAAGCATTACGGAATAGTGTGAAAAGTCTTCTGCGCATGTATTCTTGCTCATAGAACATTTTCTCCTTACAGACCGTAATTTGCGAACAATGTCTTGATATCGTCGATATTTTCCTCATCAACAAGCTGTTCGTATTTTTCCGCAGACCATATCTCTATTCTGTCGCCCATTCCGACAATAACGGCGTTTTTGCCGATATTCGCATGCTCTCTCACCTTTGAAGTAAGCAATATTCTTCCGCCGGAGTCTATCTCAGCACTCTGAGTTCTTCTGAATATGGAACGCTTTGCAGCTTCACCGTTTATCGCAGGAAGCGCACTTAATATTTTTTCAGACAGCTCATTCCAGGATTTTTCAGTATATACGGTAACACAGCCGCTGAAGCTGCACGATATATAAATGGCAGAACCAAGCTCGTCACGGAACTTGACAGGAACAAATATTCTGCCTTTTGTATCCACTGTATGCTCAAATTCACCAACAAACACAGCGTTCTGCCTCCTTTTTAACGGTTTTGTGTCCGAGTTATCCACACTTTCCACATAGTTCTCCACATTTATGTACTTTGATAACATCGAATGACACTTAGTCACACCGACATTATATATTACACGCATAAAAAATGCAATAGTTTTTTGCCATTTACAGTGAAGAATTTTTTTAACTTTCTGTAAATTCCGCATTTTGGGTCGAAAAATCCCCTGTAACGTCGACACATGAAGACGAATATAATTAAAATCGGAGGTGAATATCATAAACAACGTAAATATTGCATTCCTGTTGACATTTATCGCAGGTATGTCAGCAGCTCTTGGCGGCTGTATCGTTTTTTTCACAGGCAGAAGCAAAAATATAAACAGTTTTTTGGGAGCAAGCCTTGCCTTTTCGGCAGGTGCCATGCTTTATGTTTCGTTCACGGAGATACTTTCCAAAGCGCAAAATCTGCTCGGAGGCGACACATTTGAGGGATTTTTGCGTGTAAATACAGGATTTTTTTCGGGCTTTGCCGTTATGTTTATTCTCGGCGTCGTGTTTCCCGAAAAAAATGAGGACTCCTCGCATATGATGAAAGCGGGGATTTATACGGCTGTTGCCACAGCTATTCATAATTTTCCGGAAGGACTGGTCACTTTTATGGCAGTTCTCGGCGGTGCGGAAACCGCTATACCGACATTTTTTGCAATCGCCGTTCATAACATTCCGGAGGGTATTGCCACAGCACTTCCAACGGCATACGCTACAGGGAGTAAGAAGCGCGGTTTTATGATGGCGGCTTTGACTGCCATAGCTGAACCGCTCGGTGCTTTGATAGGTTGGTTTTTGCTCAGACCGATAATGAGTGATGCCGTGAACGGCACAGTATTTGCCGCAACCGCGGGCATTATGGTCTTTCTTTCTTTTGAAGAGCTTTTGCCCCTGGCATACAAATACTGCGGTGAGAAAAAAAGCCTTGTTTATCTGACGTTCGGTTTTTTGACAATCGCTTTATCTTTACTTTTCATGAAATAAAATCCTTTGAGTTGCAAACACCGCACAAGATGCACACGCACCGCACGATCTCGTTTTACGGGGCGTCACAATTCACATTCTGTGAATTTGACGGATGCGCATATAGTGCATATTAACATACATAAATCTCTCTGTGCGCACCGTCTGTTTCGCAAATGCGAAACGTGACGCCCCTCAAGACCGAATCCATTTCAGTTCATTAGATTTTACGCTACGCGAGGGTCGATTTCCCGCCCTATTGACATAATAAATACAAATAATACAAATGATTCACGGCAAAAGTAAAAATTTATATACATAAAAGAAAAATAATATCTTTATACTTGAAATGAGCAGGATCATATGATATAATGGCACACGATAAAAAAACGAAAGGCTGATCAAATGAAAAAGCTTCTCGCCATTGACGGCAACAGTATAATAAACAGAGCATATTACGGCATACGTCCGCTGACAACAAAAAGCGGACTGTTTACGAATGCCGTATACGGTCTTGTAAACACCGTTAATTCGAATATACAATCAATAAGACCCGACTTCTGCGCCGCCGCTTTCGACCTGAAAGCCCCCACATTCCGCCATCTTAAATATGACGGATACAAGGCAACAAGAAAAGGTATGCCCGAAGAGCTTGCAATGCAGCTTCCGTATGCCAAAAATGTTCTTAACGCCATGGGTGTCCACACACTTGAATGTGCGGGATACGAAGCAGATGATATTCTCGGAACGCTTGCCCGACTATGCGATGAAAGCGAAGACACCGAAGGATATATACTTACGGGCGACAGAGATGCCCTGCAGCTGATAAGCGACCGTGTAAAGGTACTTCTGGTAAAAAACAGCGGCATTGAAGTATATGATAAAGCACGCTTTTTCGAAGAATATAATGCATCCCCCGACAAGCTTGTTGATATCAAGGCTTTAATGGGTGACAGCTCGGACAATATCCCCGGTGTTCCCGGTATTGGCGAGAAAACCGCTTTAAAGCTTATTTCCGATTTTAAATCACTCGACGGGATATATTCATCAGACCTCGAAGGATTGACAAAATCCGTGAAAGAAAAGCTCTTAAACGGAAAAGACTCAGCCTATATGTCATATGAGCTTGCCAGGATCTTCAGAGAAGTTCCCTGCATAGATTCCCTGCTGCCATTACTTTCAGAAGGCTGTGACAACGACTGCCTTTACAAGCTGTTTACAGAGCTTGAATTCGGTGCATTCATTAAAAAATTCGGACTTGACGCACCGAAGGTGACGTCAGATACGCTTTCATTTACAAGAATTGCAAAGGAAGAACTTGACAACATTACGGGATGCGAATTTGCAATAACGCTTAAAGACGGTGATATTTTGCTGTATGACGGCAAAACTGCACTTATAAGCGAATTTTGCCCCGCCTCGCCGTTTTATTCAAAAAACACTTTTATTTGTGACAACAGTAAATTTTTCCATTCTGTCTGCGGTAATATCAATATTAAATTTGATACATTTCTTGCAGGATACGTTTTAAATTCGAGCGAAGGCAACTACACAGTGCCCGCCCTTGCCCTGTCTTACCTTGGAAAAACAACAGGCGGCACTCCCGAAGAAAATGTCGGTATACTGTATGAGCTTTACAAAGTTTTAGATTCCCTGCTTGAAGAACAGCACGTATCAAAGCTGTACTACGAAATTGAGCTTCCGCTGTCATATGTTCTTGCTAAAATGGAAAATTGCGGTTTCCGTGTAGACAAAGAAGGGCTCGAAGCATTCGGCATCAGTCTTTCATCTGAGCTTGATGTTCTTATTCAGAGAATATATGAGCTTGCAGGACACGAGTTTAATATAAACTCTCCAAAACAGCTTGGCACCGTACTTTTCGAAGAACTGATGCTTCCGGCGCAAAAGAAAACAAAAACGGGATACAGTACAAATGTTGATGTTTTGGAAAAGCTCAGCCCGTATCACCCGATAATAGATGAAATACTCGAATACAGGACTGTATCGAAATTAAAAAGCACATATGCCGACGGACTTCTCAAAGTGATGGACGAAAACGGCATCATACACACAAGCTTTAACCAGACAGTTACCGCAACGGGAAGGCTTTCCTCAACCGAGCCCAACTTACAGAATATACCTGTAAGAACAGAACGCGGACGAGAGCTTCGGAGATTTTTCATAGCGAAAGAGTCTGACCGTGTTCTGATAGACGCAGACTACTCCCAGATAGAGCTCAGAATACTTGCCGCAATAGCGGACGATGAACGTATGATAAGCGCATTTGCATCGGGAAATGATATACACACACTTACCGCATCGGGAGTTTTCGGCGTTGATGCCGAGTCTGTCACTCCCGAGCTGCGCCGCCGTGCAAAAGCAGTAAATTTCGGAATCGTTTACGGCATCGGCGACTTCACACTTTCACAGGACATCGGTGTGCCGAGGGCAGTTGCAAAAAGATATATTGAAGGATATCTTGCTAATTACCCCGGTGTTGCCGCATATTTGAGCGAAATAAAGCGCTCGGCTCACGAGCTTGGATATGTGCAGACGATATTCGGCAGAAGAAGATACATTCCCGAGCTTACATCATCAAAAAAGAATTTGGTTTCATTTGGCGAGCGTGTGGCGATGAACAGCCCTATACAAGGAAGCGCCGCAGATATAATCAAGCTTGCTATGGTAAACACACAAAAAGCCCTTGAAAAAAGCGGATTTGACGCCCATTTGATACTGCAGGTACACGACGAACTCATTATAGAATCAAACAAAGCGTGTGCCGATGAAGTTATGAAGCTTTTGAAAAACGAAATGGAAAATGTCATCTCCCTGCCCGTAGCCCTCACCGTGGATATAAAGAGCGCGGACAGCTGGTATGACTGCAAATAAACGGCACAGCCGAGAAACGGAATATATTATGCTTAAAAAAATATCGTGTATCTTACTTTCTTTATGCTTTGTTCTATCGCTTGCATCATGCTCGATACGCAGGCAGACAACAGGTGTATCCGTCTACACACACGACGAATACCATTTCAGCTTCACGCGCCCTTCGGCTTTTTCAGAGGTAGAAATAGCGGAAAGTGAAGAAAACAGCGACGAATGCGACATTTTTTTCAAAGATCCCGAAAGTGACCGTATCATAACACTTTCGTGCAAATTCAACCCGAACGGTAATTTCTATAATTACGCTACACAAAACGGTTTTGATAAAAGCAAAATAACATGTGTCAATCAAAATACATTCATTTACGATGAAAGAGACAGCGACATTCCCTCTTATTCTCTGATATCGGCAACAAAAAGAATGATATTCAAAGCGGAGTATAAATACTCCGATAAGGAAAATATTGCCGACCGCAATGTGTGCGACAGCCTTGAATTTGAGTTTGACATATATGCAAACACACCGAAGCAAAACCCTCTGTTAAGTGAAAAAATATATCTTTATCAAGATAAATTTTCTGTAAAGATCCCCGCAAATGCAAACTATAAGCTGTCGCCGGAGCAAGTCCCGGATAATTCCGATATTGCAGATGACAGTGAAGAGGTAGCACCGTCGCCGTATACCGATATAACGGCAACATCAAAGTATTACACCGCTTCATATAAGATCGCACCGTCCGAAAAAGCCTTTCTGAAGCTTGCCGATATAACGGCACAAATGGCTCTTGTGATCGAAAAAGCGCACATAACGGAGGTTTCAGGCGGTCTTATAACAGACCTGACGCTGTCCAAAGGTGAGCTTTTGACATGTTCACAGGGAAATTATATCTTCGTTCCCTTCACCTGCACCTATAACAAAAATGCAGGCTACGGTGCTTATGCCGCAGGTTACTCCGCAGAAGGTTATTTTTACGAATACACTTATGCTTGCGCAAACGATGCTCCCGACGGAGAATCGGAACAGTTCAGACAGATGCTTCAGTCTGTAACATTTGAATAATAAAAGTAATTGAAAAGGACTTAGAAAATGAAAAAATTAATATCTTTTGTATGTGCACTTGTAATATTTTGTGCGATAAATGTTTCAGCCGATGACACAATAAACCTTGAGCTTCCGTTCACCGATTACGAGATCACAGTAGACGGCGAAAACGATGAGGAGATCTGGAAATATGCCGCAAACATAACGCTCACAAAGGAAAACACGGGCACATGGGCGGATATGGACAGCGAAGAACACATTCTTCCCATCGATACATATCTTTTGTGGTCTGACAAAGGCATATATGTATTTGCAGATGTGACTGACAATGACCCCGTTTTCAACGGCGCAAACGACTGTTTTGAAATATCCTTCAACCCCGGCGGTATAATCCCGAAGGAAGATAAGCTACAGGGTATGTTCTTTATGTTCTGGCCTTCAGATGAAGACGGTAATGTAAAATGCACACGTCATAATATAGACAAAGAATCAATGTCCGGAATTGATGCATATGATGTTGTAACAAAATACAAGCCCACAGAAACAGGCTGGACAATAGAAGCACTTATACCCTGGCATTACATATGCGACGAAACACGTGAGGTTTATGTAAACAGAAGACTCACAGATAATCTTCTTGCAGATTTTGAATATAAAGAAGGCGCATTTCTCACAGCCACCATCTGCCGTCTTAACGGAGATGAGGAAACACAGTATTGCGGTGTTTACAGAACATGCACGGATAATATAGGTGAAAACTTCAACACAGACTCATATAATGTTGTGTTGAACCTCGGTGCTCCCGCTGAAATCCCCGAAAGCGAAACAGTAGCACCTGACAGTGATACCGTACAAATCGACGGCGAAGACACCGATTCGCCTACATCTGCTCTCACGATCAGTTTTGTGGGAATCCTCGCCATTGGTATAATTGCGGCAATCGTTGGTGTTATCATAGAGAAAAATAAAAAATAAGCATATAAAATATCAAAACGGGTTTGTAACAGGCAAATGATGTAAATTTCATCCGTCCTTAAACAAACCCGCTTTTATTTATAATCCGTATTTTCTTTTCCTTTTGTAGCTTTTGCTTATCGGCACAAATATGCGAAAATCATTTTATGCAATAATTATAAAATATTACTGCTATAAATGCTACCGCGGCGTTTTAACATAAAAATTCAAATTTAACATATTGACAAAATAACAGCACCTGTGATATAATACTATCGCAAATATAATGGCGTTTGAAGTATTTCTGTGAACTTAATAAAAAAGCCACAGACATTTAACGCCTACATTTTCACATTTATTAATTTTTTAATTTGGAGGATTAATAATGAAAAAGGTTCTTTCTTTCGTCGTAATTGCAACAATGCTTATGGCAACATTGCTTACGGCAACTTACGCTGCTCCCGATAGTCTTAACATCGGTCTTGTTAAGGTTCTTTACGCAGGTGCTGACACAATCACAGTTGACGGTACGATCAATGCATCCGAATGGGATGAAACAAACAGCCTTAAACTCAAGTGCGGCACAAATATGGAGACATGGTCAACAGATTACCCCGGCGAAATCCAGTTCTTCTATTCTTGGGGTGATGACGGTCTTTACATGGCAGCAAAGGTTATTGACAGCACACTTACATTCACAACAACAAACGACGCAGGCGAAGATACTATCGCTATGCAGGACAGATTCCAGATCGCTTTCAATCCCTGCGGTCTTATGTACGATGATGCTTCAGGTCTCTTCTTCTCCTTCTATCCTACATATCCCGAAGGTACAGATCCTGCAACAATCACTTCCGGTACAGTTGGCGCACGTAAGCACAACTGGGAAGAAAACACAGATAACCAGACAAACATCACAGAAGCTGGTTACAAGGGTGCTTACACAGTAACAGAAGACGGTTGGGACATGGAAGTTATTCTTCCTTGGAGCCTTATCGCTTCTAAGGACAGAATCTGGGATATCATCGACTACGAGACAGAAGGTGCATTCTGCTCAGTTCTCGACCCCAACAACGAAGACAGAACAAAGGCATTCACAGAAGCTATCATCGCATATGTTGATATGGAATCTGTTGACGGCGTAACAAACACAGGTAGAACAGTTACAGAAACCGGCAAGGCAAACGAATGGAGCGTTGGAACTTACGATATCGTACTTAAGTTCTACAAGGAAGGCGAAAGCACAGACGACGAAACTGTTACATACTACACAGTTGACGATCTTAAGGCTATCTTCACAGACGTTGACTGGTCCGCATTCGAAACAGGCGACGAAACAGAAGCTGAGCCCGGAGAAGAAAACAACGGCGACGATACAGCAGCTCCCTCCGCTGACAGCGAAACAGCAGCAGGCAACGATACAGCAGCAAACACAAACGCAGCTGATACAACAGATACAACCGGTGGCAGCGAAGGCGGCAACACAGGTCTTATCATCGGTATTGTAGTTGCAGTTGTTGCAGTAGTTGCAGTTGTTGCAGTAGTTATCGCTAAGAAAAAGAAATAATTTCTGAGCAAACAACCATAATATAAATGTGAAAACAAAAATCAAGGCTGTTCCGTTTTACGGAACAGCCTTTTTTATCCGTTTGTTATATCTCCGTCACCGCTTACAGGTATACTTTCACCAAGATACGTTGGTTCAGGCTTGAATACAGATGTTAAAAAATCCTTGTTTCTTGCAAGTATTTC
>JAZNEN010000297.1:0-2111 GCA_045588615.1 Eubacteriales bacterium | reverse complement strand
TGCTATTTTGTTACCCGAGATACGACTTTGGACACTCGGTATTGCTTTCGTTTTTACCGCCTATTTGTTTCTTCAACTGTTTGATAAACGAAAAGATCAATGGGCTTGGTGGGATATAATTTTTGGCATAGTTCTTTCGCTTGTCATTTCGGTTTGTTATATTCTTTTATTTGATCTTTATCTGTATTTCATCGTAATAGCGATACAAATTATCGTTTCAACTATTGTATTTTGCATATTTAAGAGAAAATGATATATCATTAAAAACGTGGGAGTAGAATCCTTATTAAGGAATGCCGAAAATATCTTTTTTCTTTCTTTACACAAAAACGCCTTTATACCGCCTTGACGAAATAATAAACTTATGGTAAAATTATATCATCAACAAGAAAGGACTTTTATATGTCAAAAATTTTAGGGTCTTTCAGTGGAATGAGAAAATATCTTGAAGAGGATATGATCGCCGATTCACTGAAAGGCAGAGTAAGATACGGCTGTACTTCGTATGTCGGAATGGATGGATGCAGGATATTTGAAGTTTGCATCGATAACAAGCAAGTCAAACGCTTTTCTTGGGAAACAGTAAATACATATTTCATACACAATGGATATAAAGGAAACAATGAGCCTTTTGGACGGCAAGAATATTGGGAAGGGTTCTGGTTGTTAATGAATAAATATCCGATCCAGGAGCGCACGGAATACACAGACGGAGAATTTGCCGATGCACTTGAGACATACAGAAATCAAGACATACACAAAAGTATATCGTCGCAAAATCCTATTGTAAGAATGTTTGCAGTTTTGGATCGGCGCATAGGTAAAAGAACGCTTGAAAAGATAAAACCGTCCATTGACGATCAACCTGATTGGCTGAAACAGTTTTATCTTTTAAGATTAAATGCGGAATAATAAAAAGCATCTGATGGATAAATTCAGATGCTTTTAATTTTATGTTGGGTTATCTGACAAAATTTTGTCGATATCCTTATTCATCATTGAAGTAGCTCTTGAGATACTGCGTTTATAGAGTGATGAATAATTATTATTTCCGCTTCTCACAATTTCCGGGAAAATACTTCCGACGTTTCCCCAGTCAAACATATGTATACCGCCGAGGTCAAAGGTACGTGATTTCAAGATAATATCAAGCATATCGCTTGATTCTTCATCACGGAAGGCTTTACCTGTGAGCACTACATCGTAATATGCGGGTGTAAGTGTATACATCGACTTTGCTGCCATCGCTTCAACGAGTGCCGAAACATTGTCTTTATCCTTACAGGTTATCGGAATACTGAGAAGTGCTGTTGTAGAATGGACAAAGTGACCGTAATTTTCCTGCGATGACTGATATTTAGGGAACGGAAGCACGCCGAAATCGACATCCATTTCACGCAGTCTTATTGCAAGCTGTAACACCTCCGCCAAGAAAAGTGCTCTACCTGATTCGAAGACCTGCTGTGTTTCTTTCGAATGTGTGACCACACCGTCAGAAGCAAACAAAACAGATTCATCTCCCCATATAGATATACTTTTTTCAAGTACTTTCATAACATATTCGGTATGTGAAGATGTTGAATCAAAATACGGCAGATCAGACGAGTCTTTCTGCGTTACCGAAAGTCCTGCGGCATAGAAAAACGCTTCACACGTTGAATGGTGAGTTGAAAGTCCGAATGTGTCGTCTTCCCACTTTACAACACCGTCACCGTTATCATTTGCCGCCGTCATCATCATCTGATGCATTTCGTCAAATGTCCACTTGTTTTCCTCAACAAGCTTATACGGATCAAATCCGTAATTTTTTGCAATCTGCTTATTGAACATCATAACCCACGTCGCATCATTATCCATAATGGATATATCACCCGTCGCGAAATAGTTTTTATCTGCAATAGAGCAATTTTTCCTCATTGTCTGATCCCACCACGGCTGTGTAAGATCAATATACTCAAGCGAATTGAGATCAAGCAAAAGCTGATTCTGCATTAAAGATATCGTACTTGCCGTGTTACACATAAGTACCTGAAATTCATCAAGTCCGCTTTTAATGCTGTTTTGTGCTGTTGTGCCAGGCGCATCAGAGGCGACCTCGCGTATTTTGACAT
>JAZNEN010000296.1:0-4837 GCA_045588615.1 Eubacteriales bacterium | reverse complement strand
CTTCCCTCCGTTGAAGAATTCCCCTATGCCATAAGACTCGTTTCCGAGGTTATTTCCTCCAACGGTTCAACCTCACAGGCTTCCGTCTGCGGTTCAACACTTGCACTTATGGATGCAGGTGTTCCGATCAAGGCTCCCGTTGCGGGTATCTCCTGCGGTCTTATCACAGAAGGCGACAGATGGATGACAATGATCGATATTCAGGGTCTTGAAGACTTCTTCGGCGATATGGACTTCAAGGTTGCAGGTACTCACAAGGGTATCACATCCATCCAGATGGACCTTAAGATAGACGGTCTTACACCCGAGATCATCAGAGAAGCTCTTGCTACAACTCACAAGGGCAGAGATTATATCATCGACGATATCATTCTCAAGGCTATAGACAAGCCCCGTGATGAGGTTTCCGAATATGCACCCAAGATGATCTCAATGCAGATCAACCCCGACAAGATCCGTGAGGTTATCGGCTCAGGCGGTAAGACAATTCAGAAGATAACAGCTGAAACAGGCGCTAAGATCGACATTGAGGACGACGGCTCCATCTTCATTCTCGCTGTCAACAAGGCAAGCTGCGATGCGGCTAAGGCTATGATCGATGCTATCGTATTTGAGCCTGAGGTCGGCTGCTGCTACACAGGTAAGGTTACAAGAATAATTCCTATCGGTGCATTTGTTGAAATTGCACCCGGTAAGGAAGGACTTGTCCACATCTCCAAGCTCGATACAAAGCGCACAGAAAAGGTTGAAGATGTTGTCGCAGTAGGCGACGTTGTAACTGTCAAGTTCCTCGGAACAGACGACAGAGGCAGACTTAACCTCTCCAGAAAAGACGCTCTTACAAAGGTAAGCCTTAACTGACCTGTCGGAGGATAGGCTTGAAAAACAGTTTTAACAGACGGCGTGCCGTTATGGGCAAAAAAGCCTACCGTAAGGCAAACGGCGGCACGTCCGTCTTAAGCATTGCCATTATCATCATGCTCGTGATGATAATTATAACGCTTTCGGTGATAATCGCAAAAAAATCGGGCGGTAAAGATACGCCCGATGTAAATTCCGATATACCGTCCGATACGGTTGCCGAAACAGCACCTGCTGAAACGGAAGCACCGTTTGATTATACGGTTTTTGATAAAATAAGCTGTACAGATGCGGAGCTTTCAAAGGGCACTCTCGTGCTTGTCAACAGGCAGACGGAATATAAGTTTCCCGACAGTATTCCGCTTATAAATCTGTTTTCAAATAAGGACCGCCATTATACCGTTGCATCAGCCGATATCACGCTTGAAACAGAGGCTTATATGGCACTCGGCAAGCTGACAGATGCCTTTTATGAGGAAACATCGCTCGGCATTTTGCAGATAACGGCAGGACACAGGACGGAAGCACAGCAGGAGGACTACTATTCTTCGATGGTAGAGCTTCCCGAGGATGCGGATTATTTTGAAAATGCGGGCTTTTCCGACCATCACACAGGCTATGCGTTTGATGTAAAACTTTACCTTGAAGACGGAACATCTCTGTCATACGGTAAAAACGCATCAGAGCATGCGCCGTGGGTAGTAGAAAATTATCACAGATACGGATTTATTATGCGTTATCCGGGAAATAAGACTGACCATACGGGCATTATATCCGAGGAAAATCATTTCAGATACGTCGGTGTGCCTCACTCGGTCTATATGCGTGAAAACGATCTGTGCCTTGAGGAATACATTTCGTATTTGAAAAACTTCTCACTTGAAAAGCCGTTGGAAATTCTGACAGGCGGTAAAACGTACTTTGTTTACTACACTCAGAAAACATCTGACGTGACGGAAGTATACGTACCGAAAGACGGAAATTACACACTTTCGGGCAATAATACAGACGGTTTCATTGTGACTTACAGTCAGAATTAAGAATATTTTCATTAAATTATAAGGGGCTGTTGCTTGATGTAACAGTCCCTTGTCAGTCTATATATTTCCGCAGGAAATATACGCCCCATGTCCGCAGGGCGGCTTGCACGCAAGCCGTGGGGGGTGCGGACGGGGCGTTTGTTAAAATCCGTTTTTAATAATTAATCATCTTTTCAGAAAATACTTCTCCGTTTCCGCTATCACCTCGCCCCGCAGGGAAAACAGCACAGGAACATTGATAAATATCAAAGCGCAGGTGAAAAAGTCCGTAAGCTCCCACATAAACTCAGGTCTTATCACAGCTCCGACAGCTATGAAAACACAGTATAAAACGAGATAAAGTGAGGAAAAGCGTTTATCATCCGTCAGATACTCCACACAGCATATGCCGTAATATGACCAGCATATAAGTGCCGCAAAGGCGAAAAACAGAGTTGACACGGCAATTATATGGTGCGCCGCCTCGCCTAAAAAAACGCCGTACGATGACTGTGTAACAGCCATTCCGTTATACGGATCGGAAAACGATGCTTTATCACGTGCTATAAGCACAACGAGTGCGGTCACAGTACACATGACGATCGTATCGGCAAAAACCTCAAATATACCTAAAAAGCCTTGTTCCACAGGGCTTTTTGTGTTTGATGCGGCGTGAGATATGGGAGACGTACCTGCACCCGCTTCGTGTGAAAGCGATCCCTTTGCCATACCCTGTTTTATGCTTTGGGCAACGACTGTACCCGCAATACCGCCGCTGATGCTTTTTACCCCGAATGCCGATGAAAAGATCTCGCCAAAAGCACGTATTGCATCAGGGATATTCGTGAATATGATAAAAAGCGATATAAACAAAAATAAAAATGACATAACAGGCACGGTTTTCATAGTGAAGCGGCTTATTGCTCCCACCCCGCCGAAGACTATAACACCGCACAGGATTCCAAGCACACACCCCGTAAGGTACGGCGGTATACCGTACTGCATATACAACGCAGACGATGCGGAATTTGACTGTATAACACACCCCGAGCCAAGTGAGGAGGCAATACAAAAAATGCAAAACAGAACCGAAAGCCGCTTACTTCCAAGCCCGTGCAGTATGTAATACATCGGTCCGCCGAGATTTTTACCGTCCTCGCATTTGCGGTAGCGCACAGCAAGCACGACCTCGGCGTATTTTATCCACATCGAAAAAAATGCACCTGTCCACATCCAGAAGACCGCACCCGCACCGCCGAGCGTTATGGCAACCGACACACCGGCGATATTTCCCACTCCGAGTGTGCCCGCAAGGGCAACCGTCAAAGCCGCGATCGGCGAAACACCGTCATTTGTATTTTTTGAAAATAACGATCTTATGCCCCGCATTATTCTTTTCGGCATAAACAGCCGTGATCTCAAAAGAAAATAAAGCCCGAAAAGCACAACGGCAACGGGCAACACAGGAAGCATAATATATTTGTTTAAAAAAGAAATCATAGATCCCACCCGTAAATTTATATTCATTACGAATGAAATTTATGATCGTTAATATACCGCCGCAGGCGGTATATTGTTATTCGCCTTGCGAATAACATTTCATGTTTGTGTAGCAAACATTTCAAGCGGCTTTGCCGCATTTCATGCCGCAGGCATTTCATTTTTAAACCTATTTGATCTGTCTCCTCGTCCACCCGAGTTACACAACTTGTTGTGTAATCTCGTTGCCTTAATTCCGGGCGGTCAAAGTGAAACTCATTTTGTTTATTTAATTAAATCAACTACCAGGAAAGATCAAAACTTGCCCGAAAAGGTTTTCTTTCTTTATTAACAAGAAAATCGATCTCGATATTGATATTGGTAGGTTTTTGTACACCTAAATCATTCAAAGGAATTTTCACTCCGAATCCGGTCAATGATCCGTTATTATCCACCTTTTTTGATGTGTAAAGCACTTTTATCGGAACGGTTTTATCAAATGTATCATTTATTGACGCAATACCGAAATCCCCGTAAAATTCTATATCATATTCAGATTTACATCCAAGATACATATTGACATTTAAATATCCGTTTTCTACCCATACATCTGAAAAACCTTTTGTGCCGTGACCGTCGTTTGCTTCCGATTGCCAGATAAAATCTTCTATACCGTCGATATTCCACATTCGTCCGACAGAATCGGAAAGAACATAATACGCAGGTCCTTTACAAACATAAAGAGTAACCGATGTATCTTCTTCTACCTCACTGCCGATTGCAGGTTCAGTGCGGATAACCGAATCACAAGTATAACCGTTATTATATTCATATTCAACCTTTGGTATTAATCCTTTACTGATTATAAGAGTTTTGGCGGTACTTACATCTGATTTTTCAACATCGGGAATTTTTACTGTTTTTATAATCGGTAAATTTGTTTCTTGAAATGCAAAACATGCAGATGTATTTATACAGTATATAAACACTATAATTAAAGAAACAAAACGAAAAAATATCTTATTCATACGAATACCCTTACAAAATTAATGTGACATATTGTTACAAAAACAGCATAACATAATGTTACAATAAAATCAAGGGGTGATTATGTGATTGGATTGAAAACAATTCGCAAACAACGGAAATTCAGCCAGCAAAAGGTTGCTATGGACTTGAACATTTCAAGGGAAGCATTATCATATTATGAAAACGGAAAGCGAGAACCGTCTTTGAAGCTTTTAGTGCAAATGTCAGATTATTTCAATGTCTCAATAAATTATCTGATAACAGGAAAAGAATTTGAAAAAAGATGAACCTATTTTCTTAAGGAAATACAGGTTCATTTTTGTTATTTGTTAATGTGCTGCCGTATACGGTATAATGTTATTCGCCGTGCGAATAACATTTCATGTTTGTGTAGCAAACATTTCAAGCGGCTTTGCCGCATTTCATGCCGCAGGCATTTCATTTTTAAA
>JAZNEN010000295.1:0-6013 GCA_045588615.1 Eubacteriales bacterium | reverse complement strand
TGGTCAAAAAAATGTCGAGACTTAAATTTATATCCCTTATAGGCGTTTATAAAAAGGGTCAGCACATAAAAGACGGAAAAATAATTGAACAGTTCCGTGATTATTTTACATATATCAAATGCAAGCATGTGGAAATATCTCAAGTTGGTTATTACTGCGTAGACGGCGAGATCGAATATGTTAAAGATAAAAATAAACCTATAAATCTCGACATAATTCCAAGTGCATTGAAATTTAAATTTTAATGAAAGAGCTTGATAAATGCGGTCTTGTTGAACGCAGTATAAACAAAAAATTCCGCAAAGGAATATGGAATAAGTTTATTGAGGGCGTAAGAAATTACGAGCTTATACAGCCGAATGATAAGATTGCCGTCTGTATGTCAGGCGGCAAGGATTCAATGCTTTTGGCGAAGCTTATGCAGGAATTGAAGCGGCACAGCGATATTCCCTTTGAGCTTGAATTTGTTGTTATGGATCCCGGTTACAGCCCCAAAAACCGTGAAAAAATTATTTCAAATGCCGAACTCTTACGTGTTCCGATTCGTATATATGACACCAATATTTTCGCATCCGTTGAGCATATTGAAAAATCCCCTTGTTATATATGTGCACGAATGAGACGAGGTTATTTGTATCGCTTTGCACAAGAGCTTGGATGCAATAAGATCGCTTTAGGTCACCATTATAACGATGTAATAGAAACAGTGCTTATGGGACTTTTATACGGCGGACAGTATCAGACGATGATGCCGAAGCTACATTCCACTAACTTCCCCGGTATGGAGCTTATCAGACCTATGTACTGTGTAGGTGAAGATGACATAATTGCTTGGCGTAACTATAATGAGCTTGAATTTTTACAGTGTGCCTGCCGATTTACCGAAAAAATTGCTGACGAAAATGCCGTAATGGAATCCAAGCGTCAGGAAATGAAACGGCTTATAAACAGTATGAAAAAAGACTATCCGCAGGTCGAAGCGAATATTTTCAAAAGTACGCACAATGTAAATCTTAATACGGTCATCGGCTACAGTAAAAACGGTGAGCATACAAATTTTCTTGATGAGTATTGAGTGATATGATTTCCCATATCACCTATCTACCCTTAGCTCAACCGGATAGAGTATCAGATTCCGATTCTGACGGTTAAGGGTTCGAATCCCTTAGGGTAGGCCAGAAAAAGACTCAGGATTGGATACAATCATGAGTCTTTTTCAGTTAAAATCCGCCTTCATAGGAAGAAATCCACCTCCGACTTGTTTTTCCTTTCATTATGAAAATTCTCAGTTATTCTAAAAAATAAAAGGAATAAGACATTAATTATGATTATTAAAGCAAGTGTTTCTGATATGGAAACTGTAAAACATATAACTTTGCAAACCATCAAGAGTATTTATCCGCATTATTATCCCTGCGGTGCAGTAGATTTCTTCATCAACCATCATAGTGATAAAAATATATGTAACGACATCGAAAATGACAGTGTTTACCTATATTATAATGATATTAACATAGCAACAGGCACTATCACTATCAAAGAAAACGAAATAAGCCGTTTTTTTGTGTTGCCGGATTATCAGGGAAACGGTTATGGGCGTGAGCTTCTTTCATTTGCCGAAAATAAAATAGGCGAAAAAAGTAACACCGTTATGCTTGCAGCCTCATTACCCGCAAAAGCGATCTATCTGAAAAAAGGCTATTCATCCATGGAATTTCATTATATAAAAACAGACAACGGAGATTATCTTTGTTATGAAGTGATGATCAAGTATATATAATAAAAAGCTCACAGATCTTTACGACTTGTGAGCTTTTTACATATCAATATCCTAAATCTTCATTAACTATAACTACTGTTATTCTTCCCTTTTTGCGCTGTTTGGAGGTTATAACGTAATTACAGCAGATTCGACTGTCTGTATCACATCCGTCAAAATCGTTACTGTCAGCACAAACACATTCACCTTTTATATTGCAATATGTTTCACAGTTAAGTCTGACACAGTTTTTTGGTGCGGCAACTGTTTTTACACGCTTTATTGCTTCGTTGATATCTTTCACTATCTTATTTTTGCCCGCAACGATTATGACGTTTTTAGGGCCGTAGACAAGAGCCGCAACACGGTTACTGTTACCGTCAACATTGTAAAGCATACCGTCCTCGGTCAGTGCATTTGTACTCATAAGATAATAATCAGCGAAAAACGATTTTCTGTAAATTTCTTCAATATCATCTCTTGATAAACCGTCAGCCATTCTGTCCAGAAAATTATAATTACCGTTTCTCATAAGATCAAGCGCACCTATCTCTGAAAGCGTAACAGAGCCGCCGTTTGATACGGTAGAACCTGACGGTATTGTATTTTTTATATACTCAAGCGCATCACTTGCAGTTTCCACCGCAAGTGCATTCATATTGTTACGCTTAAGATTTTCAATAATATTATCAAACATATCAGCCAATGATAAACTTGTGGTATACTTTCTTACCTTTTCTTACGATAAGTCCGTCACCTATATCGGATTTTGATACTTTCTTTGCAAGATCTGTTACCTTTTCATCGTTAACAGTAACGCTTCCCTGTGTCACAAGCGTTCTTGCATCGTTTCTTGATTTTGCAATACCTGACATAACAAGCATCTGAAGAAGTGCAATTTCACCGTCTGTAAAATCAGCATCGGTAAGTGTTGTTGTGGGCATATTTTCTGTATTGCCGTTTCCGCCGAAGAGTGCTTTTGCCGCCGCATCAGCCTTATCTGCCTCTTCTTTGCCGTGGATTATAAGTGTAAGCTCATATGCGAGCTTTTCCTTTGCACGGTTAAGTTCACTGCCCTCGAGCTTTTCATACTCTGCAATTTCTTCAAGAGGCATAAATGTAAGCATCTTCATGCACTTGATAACATCAGCGTCGCCGATGTTTCTCCAGTACTGATAGAACTCATAAGGAGAAGTTTTTTCAGCATCAAGCCATACAGCACCCTTTTCAGTCTTGCCCATCTTCTTACCTTCGCTGTTTGTAAGAAGATTGAATGTAACACCGTAAACCTCGTCGCCTGTCATCTTTCTGATAAGCTCAACACCGCCGATGATATTCGACCACTGGTCATCACCGCCAAGCTCCATTTTTACGCCGTAATCCTTGTAAAGCTTATAGAAGTCATAGCTCTGCATAAGCATATAGTTGAACTCAAGGAAAGTAAGACCGCCCTTTTCAAGTCTTGCTTTATAGCATTCAGCCGCGAGCATTCTGTTGATATTGAAGTGCTTACCGATATCTCTTATAAAATCAACGTAGTTAAGCTGCAAAAGCCAATCTGCGTTATCAACAAACAAAGCTTTGCCATCTGAAATATCGATGAATTTAGCCATCTGCTCCTTGAAACGGTCTACATTATACTGTATCGTTTCTCTTGTCATCATCTTACGCATATCGTTTTTGCCGGACGGATCGCCTATCATTGCCGTTCCGCCGCCAAATATAACGACAGGTCTGTGTCCTGCGCGCTGCATATGCGCCATAATCTTCATCTGAATGAAGTGACCGATATGAAGTGAATCGGCTGTGGGGTCAAAACCTATGTAAAAAGAAATTTTTTCCTTTTCAAACAGTTCCTTTACAGCTTCCTCATTTGTTATCTGAGCAAGCATACCCCTGTCTTTAAATTCCTGTAACAGTCCCATTTTTTGTACCGTTTTCTATCATTTCACGGGCTGCCGCCTGCACGTTTTCGGTAATAGTAACACCGCCCATGATACGTGATAGCTCTTTTATCCTTTCTTCGTTTGTTAATAAACTTATTTTCGTTTCTGTCCTGTCATTGACAGTTTCTTTATAAATTCTGTAGTGGTTGTCAGCAACTGCCGCAATTTGTGCAGAGTGTGTTATGCAGATAACCTGGCAAACTTCAGACGAATTTTTCAGTTTTTTACCTATTTTCTCACAAGTTCCGCCTGAAATACCAGTATCGATTTCATCATAAATTATTGTGTTTATATTATTTTTCTGTCTGAATACCGACCGCATAGCAAGCATTATACGTGAAAGCTCACCACCTGATGCTATCTTATTAATGGGTTTTGCTTCTTCACCTCTGTTGGTTGAAATTAAAAAATCAACAGAATTTGCACCACTTTCATCGTATTCATTTTTATCGTTGACAGATATTATAAAGCGCAGTTGTCCCATATCAAGCTCTCTAAGCTCATCGCATATGGAATTTTGCAGGGCAATAGCACCTGCTTTTCTCTTTTCAGAAAGTACCGCGGCGTTATTTTTGCATATTTCAGACAGTTCCTTAAGACGCACTTTTGATTCTTTAAGGAGAATTTCAGAATTATCAAGTGATGCAAGTTCCGCAATCGTTTCATCCTTTAAACGAATAAGTCCGTCAAAATCAACACCGTATTTACGTTTGAGCGAGGATATCTTATCAAGTCTTGATTCTATTCTGTCAAGTGCCTCTTTCGGATCCTCCTCAATTCCTGAAAGCAAAGAACGGGCATTCAATGCAACATCTTCAAGCTCATAAGCAAAATCACGGAGCTTTTTAGCACTTTCCGCAAATTTTTCATCATTTGTAACATCGGATATTGCTTCAAGACTGTCAGCTGCCCTTTCAATAAGATCGTATGCCGACATCCCATTTGAGTTCTTATACAGTGCTTTCGAAATCAGTTTTACATGCTTCGCAAGATGTTCGATGTTTTTTATCTTCAAGCGAAGTTCTGAAAGCTCATCTTCCTCCCCTGCTTTGAGTTTCAATGAATCTATTTCCTTAACCCTCAATTTCAGCAGGTCTATACGTTCATCTTTTTCCTTCGAAGCCTTATTAAGTGATTTGAATTTTATAAGTTCCTTTTTATATTTTTCGTAAGAACTTCTATAACTATCATATTCTGTAAAACAATCGGAAAATGTATCAAGATAACCGAGATAATTTTTCGCTTCAAGCAAGCGGTATGATGAGTGCTGACCGTGAAGCGTCAGAAGTTTATCGGAAATATCTTTGAGCAAATAAATCGGTACTGTTTTACTATTGATCTTTACAGACGTTTTTCCGTCTGAATTTATCGTTCTTGTGATATATATTTCGCCGTCACAAACAGGTATACTGTTTTCTTGAAGAATTTTTTCGATATATTCGGGAATATCTTTGAAAAGTGCCGAAACCGCGGCATCTTTTTCCCCTGTTCTTATAATATCCTTTTGAACTTTTTCACCGCACAGTAAGTTAATGGAATTGATGATTATTGATTTTCCAGCACCTGTTTCACCGGTGAATACTGTAAAACCGCTGTTAAAATCAATATTGAGATTTTTGATAACAGCTATGTTTTCAATATGAAGATTGGCAAGCAAGCCGTCACCCCCAGACAAATTCAAGACTTGGATAATATGCCGTCCAAGATATTTATCACGTTATCAACATCAACGGCTTCTTTAACGGCAATAAAAATCGTATCATCGCCTGCAATAGTACCGACAACGTGTGACCACTGCATATGGTCTATCGCCGCACAAGCCGCATTTGCCATACCCGATATAGTTTTAACAACTACTAATGAACACGCTTTTTCGTAGCTGACAACGGTTTCTCTCAGAATAAAACCGTATTTTCCCGTTGATCTGTCATCATCGTTCTGCGAAAGCGTATATTTGTAAACACCGTTTTCACCGGCTGATTTTGTAAGCTTAAGCTCTCTTATATCGCGTGAAACTGTTGCTTGCGTTACTTCAAAACCGGAAATGCGAAGAAGCTCTGATAAATCATCTTGAGTTTCTATATCCTGGCTTGAAATAAGCTCCAAGATTTTCATATGTCTTCTTTTTTTTACGAGATTTCCCTGTTCCATTTAAATTTCCATACCTTTATTTAGTTTTTTAAACAGTGCAAGATATTCAATATTACCGTCTCCGCCCTCAATGGGAGACTCGATCAGTCCGTAAAGGAAAAGCGATTGCTGCTCCGCCGCCTCCAATACGCGCTCGACCGCCGCACGGCGGTCCTTG
>JAZNEN010000294.1:0-5574 GCA_045588615.1 Eubacteriales bacterium | reverse complement strand
AAAGAGCTGTAACGGCGCTTGGAAATTTCTACGATTTTGTACCGCAGGGCAAGGGCTGTTATTCCGATATGACAGCGCACGATAAAAACTATAATATTTCGGGATTTCTCGTTTTTTCCGTGGCAACAAATGCGCATCAGGTGCGCCGTGTGAATGAGTTTCTCTCCGCAACCTGCAAGCAAGCGATAAGCGACGGATTTCAAACCGTTGCCTTCGGCGGACTTCATCAGGACTGTGAGGATATGAAGGGCGAAATAGACTATGCGCTGTCGCTCGGTCTTAAGGGTATCAAAATACATCCCGATATACAGGGCATCGACGTTGACGACAAAAGGCTTTATCCGCTTTATGAGGAGGCAGAGGGCAAGTTCCCGATATACTTCCACATAGGCGACAACCGCCCGCAGTATCAGTTTTCAAAGCCGAAAAAGCTCCGCAAGATACTCGATGAATTTCCCCGTCTTCAGGTCGTTGCCGCACACCTCGGCGGTTATATGACCTCTGAGGAGGGCGTTGAATATTTAAGCGGTCACGAAAACGTGTGGTATGATACATCGTCAGCGCTTTGGGCGATGTCGCCCGAAAAGGCAGAATATCTTATAAACAAATTCGGTGCTGAAAAGGTTATGTTCGGCACAGACTACCCCGTTATGTGCCCGCACGATGAGCTTGAGCTTTTCTTCAAAATCAAGCTTACCGAAAAGCAAAGAGAAGATATTCTTTATAATAACGCTATAAATTTCCTTAACTTAAAAACAGACGGTTGACCCGTCTGTTTTTAAGTTTTAAATCACACGGCGGTCCGTATAAAGCGAATAAAAATTAAATAAGCACAGGTCAAGCGCCCTGCCCGTGCCCCCCGGTTCGCCTTGCGAACTCCCCGCGGGCAAAGGGCGCATATTTTCTTCGAAAATATATTTATAAGAAGAAAACACCTTATGATTTCATAATAAAAAGCAGGATTTCCTCAAACCTTACGTCAGAGAAAATCCTGTTTTTATCATTTATTTGATACCATCAATTATTGCAAGACCTGCTTCTTTGAACTTTGCAACCTTTTCGTCTGCCCCCTCTGCCGTTTTCTCGCTTACGAGGTAGTAGAGCTTTATTTTGGGCTCCGTACCCGAAGGACGGATAACAACAACGTCGTCACCGCATTTGAAATAAACGGTGTTTGTCGTGCCTGTATCGAGCATTGTTTTTTCGCCCGTTTTCAGATTGTATTCACACGGAATATTGTAGTCGATGACTGTGTCAACATCAACGCCCGCCAATGTCTTCGGCGGCTCTTCACGAAGCTTTTTCATTATGCGCTTCATACGGTCGATACCGTCAAGGCCCTTCATCGTTATATTGTCAACGCCGTCACGGTAGAAGCCGTATTTGTTGTATATTTCCTGCATTGCATCGTAAAGCGTCATACCGCGCTTCTTGTAATACGCCGCAACCTCACAAATGAGCATTGTGCCGACAACAGCATCCTTATCACGTGCGTAAGTACCTCTTAAATATCCGTAGCTTTCCTCAAATCCGAGCAAGAATTCAGCCACACCAGGCTTTTCCTCACGCTTGATGACCTCACCGATATACTTAAATCCTGTGAAAACATTATAAAGCTTGACACCGTTTACAGCGGCAATCTTTGACACAAGCTCCGTTGAAACAAAGCTCTTGACAGCATACGCACCGTTCGGCATCTTGCCTGTATTTTTAAGTGCTGTAATGATGTATTCAAGAAGTATTGCGCCTACCTGATTTCCCGTCATGGTAACGAAATCGTCACCGACTCTTACAGCGATACCGACACGGTCTGCATCGGGGTCAGTTGCTATAATAAGGTCAGACCCTATTTCCTTTGCAAGCTTTATACCGGGGTTGAAAACGTCCTTGAATTCGGGGTTCGGGAAAGGAGTTGTCGGGAAGTTTCCGTCAGGCTCACTCTGCTCCTTAACCATATAAAGATTTTTAAATCCAAGCATATCGATAACTCTCGGAACGAGCTTATATCCCGCACCGTGCAAGGGTGTATAAACGATCTTTATGTCGTCTGCCATTTCCTTTATCATTTCGGTATCTATCGCCTGCGCATATACATTTTCAAGATATACCGCATCGACCTCTTCACCGATAATTTCGATAAGACCGTTTTTAATTCCGTCTTCAAACGGAATGGAAAGAACACCGTCAAAAATGTCTGTTACATCAATTATGTCGGATACTTTTTGTGCATGCTCAGGCGGAAGCTGTGCGCCGTCCTCCCAATATGCCTTATATCCGTTGTATTCCTTGGGATTGTGTGAAGCTGTTATGTTTATACCCGCAATACAGTTCAAATGGCGGATAGCAAACGAAAGCACGGGGGTGGGACGGAGTGATTCAAAAATATATACTTTAATACCGTTTGCGGCAAGAACCTCTGCGGCACGCTTTGAAAACAGCTCCGAATTATTTCTTGAGTCACACGCAATAGCAACACCGCGGCTCATCGCGTCTGCTCCCTCTTCCTTTATGAGAGTTGCAAGCGCCTGCGTTGCCTGACTTACCGTGTACACGTTCATCGCATTTGTGCCCGCATTCATCGTTCCGCGCAAACCTGCCGTGCCGAACTGAAGTGACTGATAAAAACGAAGCTTTATTTCCTCGTCATTATCTTTGATAGCAGCAAGCTCCGCCTTAGTATCATCATCTGTTTTGTCAGATGTAAGCCAACGGTTATAATTTTCAATGTATCCCATTTCAAAGCCCTCTCATTCCTTATTAAACGCTTTTTTCAAAGCCCTTGCAAGCTGATCGGGGCACGATGTATTTTTAAAGCCGCACCTTGTCCCTTCAAGTAACTCTATGACATTTTCCGCTTTCATTCCTGCTGTGAGCTTTGATATTCCTTTAAGATTACCGTCACATCCGCCGTAAAATTTTACGGATTTTATTATTTCTCCGTCAAGCTCAATTTCTATCAAAGACGAACAAGTGCCGTGAGTTTTATACTTATAATTCATCCGATACCTCGCAAAAAACTTTTCTACCTATATTATAATTCAAAAAACAAAATTTGTCAACCGCTTTATAAAATAGGTAATTTATCTCGGAATTTTTATTGTAAGCTGTATGGAATCGTCTGTTTCCACTCTTGACTGCTCAACTGGTATACCCGCTTCTTTGACAGTACTTACCGCCCTGTCAAGTGAATTTAAAAATATTCTTATATCCTTTATTATCATTTTACGTACAGGCTTATGAACAGGTATATTCGGGGTAAGTATTTTTTTTATGTATTCCTCGCTTTCACGTACATTCAAAGCGTGCTCAATAATATATCCGAGGGTCTTCAGTCTTAAAACAGGATCGTGTATTTTCACAAGACTCCGCGCATGGCGTTCCGTTAAACTGTTTTTGAGTATAAGATCCCTTTCCGGCTCACTCAAACGCAAAAGCCGTATTTTGTTTGCAACATACGATTGACTGACCGAAAGAAGTGCGGCGATCTCCTCCTGTTTAAGCGAATATTTTTCGGCAAGTGACAAAAGTGCCGATGCTTCTTCAAACATATTCAGCCCCTCTCGCTGTAAGTTTTCCACAAGCGCAAGCTTTGCGGAAGTTTCTTTGTCAACATCAAGTATAACACACGGTACATATTCCAAGTCAAGAAGTTTTGCCGCACGCAACCGCCTTTCCCCTGCAATCACCTCGTAAAGTCCGCCAAATGGAGTGTCATCCTCGGAAACACGCCGTATCGATATTGGCTGGATTATACCGTGTTTTTTTATGCTGTCGGCAAGACTCATAATCGATGAATCGGAAAAAACTGTCCTCGGCTGTGACGGATTCGGGCATATTCTGTCGGGGTTTATCAAATGGACACGGCAGGCATCTTCAGCACTTTTGAGCTGCTTTTTTTGCCTGTTCAGCTTGTCCCATTCACTTTTCAATTTTTCTTTTTCATCATTCTTCTTAAAATCAAACCTTTGCAAAAGCTTCATATACATCCTCCTTTGGCTACCCTATATTATCATAATGACATAGGCGAAAAAACGCATATTATGAAGAGGTGAGCAAAAAAGTTTATACATTCTTTATAAAAACCGAATTAATTACACTTTATTTGCATTTATTATATAACCGAGGTGGATTACAATGAAAATAACAAAAGAACGTATTATAAACATAATAATGGTATTTTTTGCCGTCTTTACACTTGCAAATTATTCTGTTTATCTTTTCTGCACTGTATCAAACGGCGGTAAATCATGGAACGCATTTGTTGCCACGATCATAATTTTACTGACGTTGATACCGCTTGTCTTGCTTTTTCTTTTTGAAAAAGGGATTCCGAGAAGGTATAAAAAACTGATAAAAATCCTTAAAACCGTTTACATAATCGGTATGGGTGTATACGTTATAAGCTATTCCGTTTTTGCTGTATGGGTAACGTCGGGTGTCAATTACACCACGGACAAAGACTATAACTGTGTCCTTGTTTTCGGCGGCGGTGTTAAAAACGGTAAACTTTCACGCTACGGTGAAAACCGCCTTAATGCAGTAATACCGTATCTTGAAGAACACAAAAACACAGCTGTTATCGTTTCGGGCGGTATAGGAGAGCAAGAAACTTTCTCCGAGGCGGACGTTATGGCGGAATATCTTATACAGCACGGCATATCGGGAGAACGTATCATACTTGAAGATCAGGCAAAAAATACGTGGGAGAATATCGAATATTCATTTGCTATGATAGGTGAAAAAAACACCGTTCTCGGTATATCAAGCGACTACCACGTAAAGCGCATAAAGCTTATGGCAAAGGATCAGAATGTTGAGATTGATATGATGGCATCAAGAAGCGAGTTTGATCTTAATACCATATCCTCCTATGTCCGTGAATATATGGCTTACATAAAATACTTTTTGAAGCTTAATCATATATAGCGCCGCCGCCATTATATAAACAATTACATTCTGCGATTTTTTGTTTACTTTTCGTTCATCATCAGGGACTTTCCCCGCTATAGTAGCCTGTGGTCGTTATAAACATAATAAACTCCTCCGCTGAATTGCGGAGGAGTTTATGCATTTTATTTAGTAAACGAAATATCCGTATATACAGGAGCGTGGTCCGATGTGGTTGCAGATGTCATATTGATAATTGTTCTTGAACGGAGTACATTTACCTTGGATGTTGTGAAGAAAAAGTCGATAACTCTGGAAGGCGAGCCCCCTAAAGGTGTAGTAGAATTGAGAACATGACCGCCGCGAATCATTATTCCGTTGTTCCTGAACGCTGTGAATCTTGTTTCGGTAACAACACCGTCATCGACCATTACATGATACGCTTCATCATACGTACGCATGTTATAGTCACCCATATTTACGACCCCACAGCCGTATCTGTTGACGATATCTTTTGTAACACTCAGTATCGTCTTTGTATTTTCCTTACGGATAATAACCTTATCCTCAAGCGCACCTACATTGTAGAAGTGTGTTGACGTTGCCGCAAATACCTGAGACGTTGTCTTATCCTTCAGAACTGCCCACGTTACACCAAAGCGCTCGTCATTACCGGGCAACTCCTTC
>JAZNEN010000293.1:0-5973 GCA_045588615.1 Eubacteriales bacterium | reverse complement strand
CCGCGGCTATGCTTGCGCCGCACACCGCCGCCGAGCTTTCCATCGACGATATCGTTAAAATGTGCGACGAGCTTATCGAAGCACACGGCGATTATTTACCTAAATACAATTAATTTATTCATTCGCAAATTACCCAATCGGGTAATTTGCGTTTTTTTGTATCTATTATCTGTTATTTTATGCGGGTTATGCGGGTCGTCGTCACTTTGCAAAGCAAAGTGATTGCGTCTTGTCCCCTACGGTTTGCGGACGTGCGATGCACGCCCCTACGGAAGGCGTTTAATAACATCTCTTTACAAACAAAAAAACGCCCGCAGGCGTTTTTTATTAGACAAATGTCCGCAGTCCGAAAACAAAAAGGAGGAGATTGCAAAAGGGAAAAACATATACAAAAGAATATCAGTTTTACCAATGAACTGCGGATTACATATGACACTCGTATTGTATCACAAAATGTTTTTTTTTGCAATAGTTTATCGAAAAAAAGTTGTAAAACATACAATATAAAACAATTTGCTTTTTATACAAAATCACTATATAAACATTCCGGCGGTCTTAAAATACGCGAGGCACACAAGCATTGCAAGTCCGATGAATGCAAATACGCATATCGTTTTCTTCTGCGGCTTAGGTATTTTAATGTTGAGTACAAAAAACACCGCACACACAAACAGCATTATTCCGTAAGCAATTGCCGTTGTTTCTGCTGCAAAAGGGGCTGAAAAAGTATAGATAAACGGGAAAATGAGTGCCGCAGAGGTAACGGGAAGTCCTGTATAGTATTTTCTGCCTTCGCTCGTTTTGTTCTGACGGTTAAATTCATCGACATTGAAATAAGCAAGCCTTATCTGCGCTGTGAGAATATACAGCGCAAACAGCACATTGAATCCAAAGCCGACCAAGCCGAGGGAATGGCCGATAGCCGTCGGAAGTACGCCGAAATTCACAAGATCGCACAGCGAATCTATCTGTATTCCGAAGTGTTTTTCGTCGGCTGACCTGACCCTGGTTTTGGCAATTCTGCCGTCGAACATATCAAGAGAGCCTGCAATAAGCAGCATCACGATTGCCGTGAACGAATCGCCGCTTATCGCCGAGTATATTCCGAAAACGCCGAATACAAGTGCGGCATACGTCGCTACGACTGTATAATTATAAAAACCGATCAGTATCTTATTCTTCATAATTACTGTACTTTATAACTGTCTTTTAAAGTGACTACCCTGTTAAAGGTATTCTCATTCTTCGTGTCAAGACAGAAATATCCCATTCTTACAAATTGGAATTTATCGCCGGGGCAAGCCTCTGCAAGTGACGGCTCCATAAAGCAGTTTTCAAGCTTCTTAAGCGAGTCGGGATTGAGAAAATCGTTGTATGTCTTACCCTCGGGGAGATTTGACGGATCGGGTGTTGTAAACAGTCTGTCATAAAGCATAACGTCAGATTTGATTGCGTGCGCCTGCGACAGCCAGTGTATCGTACCCTTTATCTTTCTGCCGTCTGTCGGATTTCCGCAACCCGATTCCAGATCTGCTGTACAATAAACCTCTGTAACATTTCCGTCATCGTCCGTGATTATCTTGTCGCACTTGACGATATATGCGCCCATCAAACGCACCTCACCGCCCTCTTTAAGTCTGAAATACTTGGGAGGGGGATTTGTCGAAACATCCTCTCTGTCAACGTAAAGCTCACGTGTGAACGGAAGCTGTCTTGTGCCCGCACTCTCGTCATTCGGGTTATTCGTTACCGTGAAATATTCGGTTTTGTCCTCGGGATAATTTGTTACCGTCACCTTTACGGGGTCAAGCACGGCAATTCTGCGCTGTGCTGTTTTATTAAGTTCTTCGCGTACACAGTGCTCCAAAAGCTCAATATCGACTGTGCTGTTTGACTTTGCAACGCCTATTCTTTCACAGAAATCAAGTATTGCGCCGGGTGTAAAGCCCCGGCGGCGAAGACCGCAAAGCGTAGGCATTCTGGGATCGTCCCAGCCGTCAACGAGTCCGCCCTCAACAAGTGAGCGCAGATATCTTTTACTCATTACCGTGTATGTCACGTTGAGTCTTGCAAATTCTATCTGGCGGGGCTTGCCGGCAAGGCCCGCGTGCTCAACCACCCAATTGTAAAGCGGTCTGTGGTCTTCGTATTCAAGGGAGCAAAGACTGTGGGTAATGCCCTCTATTGCGTCCTGAATAGGGTGCGCAAAGTCATACATCGGGAAAATACACCACGTTCTTCCCTGACGGTGATGGTCGATAAAGCGTATGCGGTACAAAACAGGGTCTCGCATATTGAAATTGCCCGATGAGAGATCTATTTTTGCGCGCAGTGTGTACTTACCCTCGGGAAATTCACCGTCGCGCATACGGCGGAAAAGGTCGAGGTTTTCATCTATCGGTCTGTCGCGGTACGGAGATACAGCGGGGTGAGTCGTATCTCCCCTGTATTCTCTGAACTGCTCGGGCGTAAGCTCACAAACGTAAGCCAGCCCCTCTTTTATGAGTTTTTCGGCGATGCCGTATGTTATTTCAAAATAGTCTGAGCCGTAGAAAAATCTGTCATCCCAGTCAAATCCGAGCCAGTGAATATCCTCTTTTATCGCATCGACAAATTCCGTATCTTCCTTGGCGGGATTCGTATCGTCCATACGGAGGTTGCATATACCGCCGTACTTTTTTGCTGTTCCGAAATCGATAACAAGCGCTTTGCAGTGGCCTATGTGGAGATATCCGTTAGGCTCCGGAGGAAATCTTGTATGAATCTTAAGCTCCGGATTTGCTTCAAGATCTTTATTTATAATGTCGTGTATGAAGTTCGATGTGTTTTCCATTTTCTATCCCTGCTTTCTTATTAAAGAGAGGATATTACGTCCTCAATACGTTTTTTCATCATTTCTTCACCCATAACGGAGATTATTTCAAAGAGGTCGGGAGTATTCGTTCTGCCCGTCACGGCAAGACGCACAAATGAGCTTACGTCGCCGACGTGGCCCTTATATTCCTCCGGATTCTTTTTGTATAGCTTCATTTCCGGAGCAAATCCGATTTCCGAAGCTATTTCCTTAATCTTGTCAAACCAAGCGGAATTGTCAGCATTTTTATCATATTTTTCAAGATACAGTATCAAAGCCTTTTTTATGTCGGACTTATCGAATTTTCCGTCGAAGTCAGCCTCTCTTGCAAACAGCTCATCGTAGAAGTAGCTTACATACGGCTTAATATCAGCCCACGTTGCGATGTCCTTACGGGGCTTGTTTCCGCCTCGTCCGATTGCAAGTATCTTCTTTGCATATTCGGGGCATTTTGTGAATATGTCATAAAATTCTTTGTCAAATTCCTCTGCCCACTTTGCCGAATCCTCATAGACCTTATCCGCTGTCATCTTGCAGATGACGTTTTTCGATACGTCGGTGAGCTTGTTGAAGTCGAAAAGACAGCCTGAAACGCTCATTTTCTTTATCGAAAACGGGAAATCGTCGGGGGTTTTGTCGGGGTTCTGCATATGCCATTCCTCATAGTTTGAGTTGAGGAGCGTCATTATATATTCCCTTACACATTCGGGGGCAATACCCATTTTCGCATAATCGTCAAGAGAGGCGCCCATATCTCTTTTTGAAAGCTTCTTTTTGTTGCCTTCCTCATCAAGGCGCATTATCTGTGCGATGTGCAGGTATTTCGGGGCTTTGAAGCCGAGATAGTCGAAAAGCATTATATGGCGGGGCAGGCTCGGCAGCCATTCCTCACCTCTTACAACGTGCGTTGTGCCCATAAGATGGTCGTCAACTGCGTGTGCGAAATGGTATGTGGGGATTCCGTTGCTCTTTAAAAGCACCTCGTCCTTGTCGTTTTCGGGAAGCTCAAGGGTGCCTTTTACAAGGTCTGTGACCTTTATTTTGCGCTCACCGTCGGTTTTAGCAAGCATACGCAGCACAAACGGATGTCCCGCTTCGATGTGCGCCTTTATTTCTTCCTCTGTTATATCGCGGAGCTTCAGCATTTCAGCCTTTTGCTGTGCTTCCAATTCGGGTGTCCATTCACGGCTTTTTACTTCCGCTTTTTTGTCCTGTGCGTTAAGCTCTTGCAGCTCTTCTTCCGTTGTAAAGCAGGGGTATGCCTTACCCTCGCTTACGAGTTTTTTTGCGTAAACACGGTATATTTCAGCTCTTGCGCTCTGCTTATAGGGACCGTAATCACCCTTGTCGCAGATGCTTCCGTCATCTGCAAGGGCGGCGCCCTCATCGAAATTGATGCCGTACATTGCAAGTGTCTTAATGAGCGCCTGTGCAGCTCCCGGAACCTCGCGCTTGTCGTCTGTGTCCTCAATTCTCAGATAGAACACACCGCCCGACTGATGTGCAAGTCTTTCGCACACAGTTGACGGAAAGAGTCCGCCGAAGTGTACAAAGCCTGTGGGGGAAGGAGCAAATCTTGTAACCTTACCACCCTCGGGAAGCTGTCTTTTGGGGTATCTTGCCTCAATTTCCTCAGGAGTCAGGGTGACATCGGGGAAAAGCAGGTCCGCAATATATCCGTAGTTCATAGTTATTCTCCGTTTATCTGTTCAAAAAATCTGTTTGTTTCATAAAATATTCGGCTGTCAGCTTGTCGCCGTGACCGGGGCGCAGAATGTAATCCGTTCCGTTTTCCGCAAAGAAATCGCGGAGCATCTTCAGCGACTGCACCATCTGCCCTTCGTTTCCGCCGTAAAGGTCGCATCTGCCGAAGCCGTCCTTAAAAACGAGATCTCCGCAGAAGATGTCACGTCCGATAACGTAGCACACCGAGCCTTTTGTGTGCCCCGGTGTAAGGAGCACGGAAATATCCTTTCCAAGCTCACAAAACGTGTCGCCGTGGCTGAAAAATCCGTCAGCGTAAATACCGTCCGTTTTTCGCCCCAACTGAAGCAGGTATGACTTTTCAACATCCTGCAGCCCTTCCTTGTCGGGCAAGCCCGCAAATATTGGCGCACCTGTGTGAGCCTTTAAGTCATTCGATGCCATTATGTGGTCAAAATGAGCGTGAGTCAGAAGTATACGGCACAGCTTAAGCCCTTTTTCTTCAAGCTTTGATAAAAGATACGGAGCTTTGTCGGCAGGGTCGACAATAACGGCATTATATCCGTCTGTTATAAGATAACAGTTTGTTTTGTACATCCCCAGAATATAGGTAAAAACCGACATATCCCTCTCCTTTTTCGTCACTTGTGCGACAGTAAAACTACTCACATTAGCTTATTATATAATAAAACATCAAGAAAATCAATGCTTTTTTACAATTTTTCCGTTGTTTTAAAATCTTTTTTAATTGTAGTAAAAAAGATAACCCATTGTTCTTGATTTTTTACCATTTGTGACCTATAATGTATTATGTATACGTGTGCGAAGCACACGCAACGATATTCGTTTTAACGAATATCATTTCATGTCCGAAGAACATTTCAAGTCGCGAAGCGGCATTTCAAGCCGAAGGCATTTCATTTTAAAATATACACCGCACGGCGGTGTATGCGCCCCCTGCCCGAGGGGGGACGGGCGGGGCGCTTGTTTGATATGATTATAAAACAAACGGATAATAAAATGGAAAACGAATTACCTTAACGAAAACCGACACGGCTGAAAAATTTCGATTACAGCACTCCCGGCGCATATTTCATCACGGTTTGTACACAACACAAAAAATGCATATTATCCCGCATTCCCGTAGGGGAGATTCAAGCAGTTCGCGTTGAGAACTGCAATCGCCCGTTACAAAATTATAAACCGACAATATTATGACAATAATCTGCAAATTAAACCATATTTGCGGGCGATTCGTGAATCGCCCCTACAATTACGAAATAAACGAAGAAGCAACATGGAAAACGAATTACCCAAACGAAAACCGACAAGGTTGAAAAATTTTGATTACAGCACCCCCGGTGCGTATTTTGTCACGGTTTGTACGGAGAACAGGAAAAGGATATTATCACAAA
>JAZNEN010000292.1:0-16166 GCA_045588615.1 Eubacteriales bacterium | reverse complement strand
CGCTTGGCCTCCGACTTCACAGCAGAAGACACCTGCAAAAATGATAACACCAATGAAAATGTACCGCCACGCAGGTGCATTTTCTTTTTTTGCATCTGTAACACCCGGCACATTTTCGCTTTCCGATGTGTTTGTCACATTATCCGCCTCAGTTTCTTCGGGCATCACATCTTCAAAGTCAAATATATAAAACGGTGATCTTCCGTTTTTGAACCTTTCATACGCTGAAAAAGCACACAGCACCTGTGACGTTGCAAGATCCGATGCGTCCGCATCTGCAGTGTGTGAATAGCCGTTTTGCTTTTTAAAATTCTTTAAAAAATCAAATATATTTTTTCCGTTTTTGATAAATCTTTCATCTGTCCTGCAATCTATACCGATGTCGGAAAGTGAAATTATGACCTGGGCGGCACTTTCTGCATTTTCCGCACCGTAGCTTCTGAAGCCTGCCGTATCAGTCTGAACATCGGAAAGAAATTTTATCGCTTTTTCTATACTCTCGCCGTATTTATCGCCGTGATGAGCGAGTGCCTGAAGTGCCATCGCTGTTGTGTCAACATCGGAATTGCCTTTCATGACCGACCATCCGCCGTCAGAATTCTGAAGTCCGACAAGCTTTTCTGCAAGCTCGGGGGCGGTTGCGCGGTCACATTCAAGCCCGTTATTAAGCAAATGAAGAGCAAATACAACATACATAACGCTTTTGCTGTCCGTTATGCCTTTTACTGTCTGTTTTGTATATTCGTTATCTCTTCCGAGTGCACGGTAAACCAAAGCGTACTTCAAAGCCGTTACCGATGACGGTGGATTTTCGATTATATATTTATCGAGTGCGGAAATGTATTTTGAAAAGTCACAATCGCTTTCCGCAAAAGCAAATGCAAACCATTCGGATGTCACACCCGCATTGTCACACATATATGTATCGGCAAAATCCTGCACTGCTTGTTTGTCAGAAAGATTTTCCTCTGTCAAGACGGCACCGGATACAGAGATGATAAGCAATAATGCCGCAGTCAACAATGAAATAATTTTACGCATATTTTTTCTTTAAAATAACAACAGATGCCAAAGCGGCAATAACGAATACAGGGAAAATATCAGCCGTCTGCGGCACGCTTGTTACCTTTGCCACGCAAACAGGCGGAACGAGAACCATACCGTCGCAAACGGCACTCAAAGTAAATGTTCCCTCTTTATTAATTTCAAGTGTCACTTGTCCGTTTGCGTCCGTTTTATACTGTGTTTTTTCTCCGTCAACGGTTACGAAGGCATCCGACAAAGGCGAAGTTGTAAAATTCCAGTCGCTGTCATAGCCTGCTTTTGTGAGTGTAAGCGTTATCTTTTCACCCGTTACCGCCGATATTTCAGATTGATCGAAATAGCAGAATGTATCAGAAAACGTTTCGGTATCCGTATAAATGTAAGCGTATACGCTGTCGCCGTTTTTGATTTCATCGGAAAGACTCATGCACGGCGCATTATTAACGTAATATCCGTATCCGCTGCCGTTCTCAATTCCCCAAAGCTTTGTTATACCAAGTCCGTATGCGGTATTTGAATATCCGTACATTCCGTCATCGTGTGCGGCAATAAGTGCATCGTTCACCGTCGTCTTACCGTCACCGTCAAGGTCGGACAAAGCCACAGGCTCATTTACAAGCACGGGTGAGCCGTTTGAAATTGTAACAAAAGCCGTGCCTTCATCTGCGAATGGTGCTATACTTAAAAGCATAGCGATGATAAATGTGAAAACCAATACCCTTTTCATATTTTTTTCTTCCTTTCTTCCTTCAGCCCCGCTTTTTCGAGTGCTCTCGGCCAAGGTCCGAGGTAGGCTTTTATTGCCTGTACCTGCTCGTCTGTGAAGTCGGATTTTTTAGGAAAACGTGTTATACCGTCTGAATTTATCTCTTTTTGTTTTTCTGTTAAAAGTGAGATACAGATATTTTTTGAATACAGCATAAAACTCTCCAATAAAAAAATGCTTTCGTCACAGACAAAAGCACGACAATAAGCTGTCGGAAAAACACTCCGACAGTTATCGGCCGCACTTTTCCTTACCCAAAAATGTACCCTTAAACGGGTGCCGCATCGGAGTGAGCATTCCGACTTCGCAGTTAAACTGACTTTACGGCAATGGCGGTTGCGACGGATTTTCACCGAACTTTCCTCATTATCACCGATAATTTAATTTTCTTTATATTAGCACAAATGTGCCGTTATGTCAAGTATAACGGCACATTTTGTATTTTATACACGAAGTAAAACAGAATAAAGCTCACCCTTCAATGTCGCATACTTATATGCATTTTTGTAATCCTCTCCCGATCGGCAAATCGCCTCAAGATCGGAATAGACATTATACAAAAGCTGGCAAGTATGTTCTGATTCATCCCTTTTCAAAAGCTCCTCCATAATCTCTTTTGCGTTTTGGGTATTACCCTTGGCTATTTCATATCTTGCATGAATGTGCATAACGTACGATTCATTTGAAAAAAGCGGAAGCTCAGAAGCTGAAAGAGCGTATTCGGCGCCGCCCGACTCAATAAGCTTCAGGCAGTAAACGTAAAGATATTCACAAAGGCAGTCATTTCCGAAAAACGAGTCGTCAGAAAAATCCGCAAAGTCACCGGCGTATTTTCCAAAATAGAAATTTATCAAATTCATATACAGCTTTGCGTTGTTACGCAGATTATCGGTATTGTAAACCGTTTTATCACATCTGCTTATGCAGGCGCAAAAATATTTTTCCGCACTTATCATATCTCCGCATCTGTATTTTTCAATACCCAATTTAAGATAACAATCCGCAAGCATACAAGATACTTCATCACCGTATACGGCGCCGTCTCCGTTTTTCTCACACTTGTGCACCAGCTCTTCATATTCGCCGTTTGCATACATGCCTTTCATAATCTCCAACATCTGCGAATTTTCGTACTGCTGTGTGTCATCCTTGCCCGATATAAGAAAGCCCCTCGGCAGGCCGAGCCTTTCCGTTATGTACTCCACAGTTGCCAATGACGGCTGTGCGCTTCCGTTTTCTATTTTTGAAAGCATATTACGGGTTATAAACGTGCCTGCAAGCTGTGACTGCGTCAACCCTTGCTTCACTCTGAAATATTTTATTTTTTCACCTAAGTTCATACGACCACCGACAACTTTATTTTTGAATTATTTTATCACAAACACTTCATTATATCAACAACAATGTTTTAATAATTCGGAAAATAAAGCATTGAATTTTTATAAAGTATATGGTAAAATTAAATAATAAAGCACCGAAAGGTTTTTCATATGAGAAAAGACGAAATAAAATCGGAAAGAAAAAGTTATCTTTTATATTCCCGAAAAAGTCTGTTTGTTAACAAGCGGTCTTATATAATACTGTTTATATCCGTCATTTGCATGGTGGTTATGAGTATGAATATCATAATATACAATGCATCCGTCAGTAACGGAGAAAATGAGACTGTCCTGCATCAATACGGAAATTATCACGCATATTTCAAGGGAATAGAAAAGGAAGATTCCCTGTTTATCGATATGTACGAGCATCTCGGTTCATCTGCAAATGTTACGACAGTATGCCCTGTTGCAAACCCGAACACCGCATCTGAAATATCATATGCGACGCTTGCGGGGTACAGTAATGACCTTGACTGTCTTTACATAAAATGCGAAAGCGGTGATTTTCCGAGCATCGGACAGATAATGATAAGCGACGATGTCAGCCGCGCTTTCTCCCTCTATATCGGCGACACAGCCGAGGTGCGTGTAAGATACAGCGGATATGTGATAGACAAGCAATATACGGTCAGCGGTATATTTTCAGGTGCCGAATCATCGCTTGGATATATGTTCATTTCGGAAGATGAGCTTCAGAGCATACTTGATATCGACTCATATTCAGGTTCACCGACAATTGACAAATACATACGCTTCGATACAGACAATTCCGCAAAAATCATGCGGTATACAGATGACATCATAGAGTATATCAGAGATGATCTGAAGGACGAAGAAGGAAATGAGCTTGAATATTACGATGAGGAAAAGCAGGAAATACGCTCACTTTACCTTAACCGTTCCGTTGTTGAACTTAAAAAATTCTATGATAAGCCTTCTTTTTTGATAACAGTTTTAATGAGCATTCTGCCTGCGGGTGTTGCCATGCTCGTTTTTGTAACGCTTGATATATTCAAGTCCATGAAGGAGCTTTCAACTCTTTCAATGATAGGCACAACACCGAAGCAGTTTTTCAATTTATTGCTTGTTAAGTATTTTCTTATATATATTATTGCATTTCCCATCGGAGTCATACTTTCTTCACTTTCCATAAGGCTTTTATGTCTTGTGTGCGACGGGATGAACAACAATGAAAAAATTTATCTTTCGTATGATATAGACACAGCCTCCGTCATCATTATGTTTTTCCTTTGCCTGCTGATACTCGGCGGGATAACATACTTCGTTTCAAACAAAACAACGTCCGTATCGTATACAAAAATGGTTTCTTCATCAAACAATATGAACAACATTTTTGTTGCAAGCTCGGCAAATCTTTTGCTGACAGGCGGTAAGAAGCTCCGTACACTCGGAATTGCATTTTTTGTAAGAAACAGACGTGTAAATATGCTTTTCTGCGTTGTGATAGCATCGCTAATGGCAATATTTTCATACTTTTCCATGGTGCTTTCATCACAGGTCGGAAGTATTCCCGTGGCAGTTGACAGAGGGGATTTCACATTAACAGGCGACACCGCCGTAGGTGTGCAGTACAGTACAATTGCAGATGTGACGGCTGAAAAAATAGAGAGCCTTGACGGGGTAAAGCGTGTTATGCGCTCATATTACGTAACGGATTTTTACGGCTCCGTTTCACCTCTCATACGTTTAAGCCCGATAAAATCGATATCCAAGCCTGAACGCAAGGTGACATCCACGCTTCAGAAAACATTCGTCACAGATCTGCTTGCTTTTTCCGAAGAACCGGACAGGGCTGAATTTCTTTACGGAAGATACGTTGTGTCAGGCTCGCTTGACAACGTATTTGACGGAAGCGGACGTGTTGCAATATTCGTACATGACTGGCAGGACACCGCCGACTTTTACCGTGCGGGTGACACAGTAGATCTGCGTGCTTCGTACATAACCGAAAACGGAGAAACGGTTATAAACACCGAATACGAAAGCTATACTGTCGGTGCAGTGCTTTATGACAGACTTGACAAATATGAAAACATTGACGTTGTAAGGCTGTTGTGCGACAAAGATACATTCAAAACTCTGACATATCTTACCGAGCCTGCGTGTCTTGAGGTAGTGCTTGAAGACAATTCGCCCGAAGCCATGGAGGAAATGGCAAAAACTCTCAGGCAGATATGTAAGACTGACGGTATGCGCTATACCGACTCACGTACTGAATTTTTACAAAGCAGGACACAGATGATATCGTCCGTTATCTTCTACACCTTCATGTGGATAATTATACTTTGCATCGTAATAATGCTTCTTGTTTCAATGACAAATTATCTGCTTGACTCGCACCAAAAAACGGCATCAACAGTATACATGATAGGATGCGGAGAAAAAGGACTTAACGGTATTTTCGGTACGGAATTTTTAACCGTAGGCATTGTATCGGCAATTTCAGGTGCCGTATTATCGCTTATTGTTATGATTTTATACGGAAGCGTTGTAAGCATTCCTTATAACGGATATATTTATGCAATACTTATATGCTCTGTTATGATACCGTCGCTGCTTTCCGTATTTATACCGCCGTTTGTCTGCCGCATACATTTCAAAAAAGGAAAGCATATCAAAAAATGATGGATGACAGAACGACCGCAAACGAGGTGCGGTTTTTAAAGGCACAGGACGAATACTTCGGGGGTGAGCATAAAAGATACAACATCGGCACGCTCAGCGAAGGTACGCTTCACATGATGCTCAAATATTTCGTCTGCCCGGATATGGCATATCACGAGGTCCCCGTCTGCGGTTATATTGCCGACATTCTTGAGGGTGATACGGTAACGGAAATACAGACAAGAGATTTCAGAAATTTAGATAAAAAGCTTGAAGCGTTTCTGCCGTCATACAAGGTTGACGTTATTTTCCCCGTAGCATATGTCAAGCGCATATGCAAAATTGACAAGAAAACAGGGGAAATATCAAAACCGAGGAAATCCCCGAAAAAAGGGCGTGCGCAGGAAATTCTGCCCGAACTGTTTTATATAAGAAAACATTTATCGCATCCGAATTTGCGTATTTATATCTGTTTTTTTGAAATAACAGAATACAGGCGCGATAACCCAAAAAGAAGGGGAAGAACCGTAAGGTATGACCGTGTGCCGACATCGTACGTTTCGCATATGTCCGTCGGTGCGGGCGAATACTCAAAGCTTTTACCGTCTGAATTGCCGGAAGAATTTACAAGGGCGGAGTTTTCAGAACACTCAGACCTTTACGGCATCAATCTTTCTTCCGCAATAAACGTGCTTTGCGAATGCGGAGCAATAACCAAAGCGGAAAAAAGAGGCAGAACTTATATTTACAAAATAAATTAATCTCCGAAAGGATAATATAAAATGACACATCTTGAATATTTTTATGAAATAGCTAAAATTCCCCGTTCATCGGGTGAAGAAGAAAAAATTGCAGATTATCTGTGCGAATTTGCAAAAAGCCACGGTCTTGAATATTACCGTGACAATGGCAGAAACGTGCTTATAAACAAACCTGCATCAAAGGGATATGAAAATGCACCCGTTTTCTGCATACAGGGGCACACTGATATGGTGTGCGAAAAGGAGCTTGATGTGGAGCACGACTTCACAAAGGATCCCATCGATGTATACGTTACCGATGACGGAAAGCTGAAAGCACACGGCACAACACTCGGCGCTGATGACGGCGCAGCGTTGTCAATTATGCTGGCACTTCTTGCATCAGATTATGAAATGCCCCGCTTACAGTGTCTTTTCACAGCCGAAGAAGAAACGGGGCTGTTCGGTGCAAGCTCCTTTGACTACAGCTTGATAGATGCCGAATATATGATAAACATCGACGGTGAGGAAGAGGACGAAATTCTCGCCTCCTGCGCAGGCGGTCTGCGTGCAAAGCTTAACAAAGAATATAAGACAGCAGGCACGGGCAGCTGCTATAAGATAACAGTCAACGGCTTGGCGGGCGGCCACTCAGGTTCAGATATTCACAAAAACCGTGCAAATGCTTCCCTTCTTATATTCAACCTGATTTTAAAGCTTGAAAACCACGGAATACGCCTTGCATCGTTTGAGGGCGGAAGTAAGGAAAATGCAATAACACCGTATGCTGTGGCAGTTGTTGAATGTGACAAGGAAGCACTTGAAAAAACCGTCAAAGAATTCAAAGAAGAAATTTTCAAAACACTTTGCGAAGAAGACAAGAGTCTCAGCATCACCGTTACAGATGCAGAAAGCATCCCCGCTATGTCAGCAGAGGACACAAAAGAACTTGCAACGCTTGCAACCTCTTTAAAAAGCGGTGTTATAAGAATGTCTGATGATGTTGAAGGCTTGGTAAGTGCTTCTTCCAACCTCGGTGTTGTAAGAGTTGATAGCGGCAAAGCAAGCCTTTACTATTCGGTACGTGCTGAGGATGATGAAGAAAAGCAGGCAATTTGGGAAGAATATACAAAAATTGCCGAAAAGTCCGGATTTTCATACGAAAGAGGACAGGAATATCCCGGCTGGAAATTCAAAAAAGAATCACGTCTGCGCACGCTTTATGCAGAAGCATACAAAGAGATCAGCGGAAATGACATAAAAGTAAACGCAATTCACGCAGGACTTGAATGCGGTATCATTTCAGGTGCGCTCCCTGATCTTGATATAATCGCAATAGGACCGCAGATGGAATATGTGCATACGACCGCTGAAGCCATGCAGATAGACTCCTTCAACCGTGTATTTGAAACGGTCAAGCTTTGCCTTAAAAAAGCTAAAAGCCTATGAGCACGCTATTGAATGAAGATGTTTACAGACGCTTCAATGCATTTCTGCTTGAAAAATTAAGCTATATTTTAAACAACGTGCCCGATTTTATTTCAGAAGAATTTATAAAAGAGCTGTCGCAGGACGGGAAAATATCGGAACGTGACATATATGCTGCAATTTTGGCACGTGCATCGGGGCTTGACATTGACAAGATCCCCGCACATCACGAGCTTTATAAAAATTATTTTTTCGACACCGTTCATCTGCTTGACAAAGATGAATACCAAAACGATCCGTATTATAAGACGGTGAAATTTCCATCTGTAAGAGGAAAAAAATGGTCGTTTGGCGAAGCATCGTATAAGCCTTATGAAATCTTTGTGTGTGATGATTTCAAATATATGCCCGACGGACGTGTTATACCGCAGATCGGTTTTTTCAACAGTCATTTTTCATATCCCGTTGTATACGAAAACGGCAGAGAATGGATGACTGTGACACCGAATGAGATAAACACAATGAAAGATCCCATAAAAAAAGCACACGGACGTGTGCTTACGTATGGGTTAGGTCTTGGTTATTACGCATTCATGGCGTCAAACAAAAGCGAGGTTGAATCATTGACCGTCGTGGAACGTGACGAGGAAATAATAAAGCTTTTTAAAAAGCATCTTTTACCGCAATTTCCTAAAAAAGACAAAATAACTGTTATATTAAGCGATGCATTTGTTTACGCAAAGGAAAAAGCACCGTGTGAAAATTTTGATTTTATTTTCACCGATATCTGGCACGACCCGTCAGACGGTGTAATGCTTTACAAAAAGATGAAGCAGTACGAAGAACTCTGTCCGAATACACAATTTATGTATTGGATAGAAGAAACGATAAAATATTACCTTTAATAAGTTCAAAACGCCCACGGTCTATATTACGTGAGCGTTTTTCGTTTTAAAATTTCATTTATGCCTTATTCTCTTTTTCGCTGACATATTTACCGAGTATACCGCCGGCACATATCATAACGATAAGTCCCAAAAGGTTGTTTAAAATAACAAGCGCATACTGCTCTGCAAAATACAGATAATGCGAAAATTCCTCGGGTGCACCTGCCGATGCGATCTCCATATACGTTGACACACTTCTCGCGGCAAGATCACACACAAGGCTTACAGAAAAAAAGTGAAGCGCAAGCTTTGAATTTACACCCTTTTTACCGAATGCTTTTTTCAAAAAGGCACTTGCTCCTTCCCCGTTTACAGGGGCAAGCCATACAGCGTTTTCCCTATTTCGCATTTTTTTAACCGCAAAATGTGTATAGAAAATGAGCACAACGTTTTTTGACAGCATAAATATGCACATAATAACAGCGGCGACAATCGAAAAAAAGCTTCCCTCGTCTGTCACGTCAAAAATAACATATCCGTTTGCAATACAGGTACATATATAACTTACAAGGTACAAAAACAAAACTCCGCCCATAAGGCACATTATCCTGCCGAAGCTTTGTTTTGCGCCGTAATAATACACCGACAAAACCACCGCCGCATATGAAAAATAAGCGGCACAAACAGATATAAGCGGAATTAAATAAGACAAAAAAATATCAAGCGCTTTTAAAGTATAGTCACCGCTTACATAAAGGTTATGCAAAAGCGAAAATACACCGTCGTTAAGAAACGGAATTACAAAAGCGGAAAAAACGAGCGACAGCGTAAGGAGCTTTGAAAACATATACTCCTTACGCGCCGCCTCTTTATCGTGAAGTATAAAGGGTTTGCGTCTTTTAAGTGCCATTTAATTACATCTCAATCGTGTTAAGCAAATCCTTGAGTCTCTTAAGCTCATCCGCGGAAAGTGTGATTCCCTTGCCCATCTTTTCGTGAGCATCATCCCATGAACGGATGTCATACTTTGCCTCGTTGCCATTCCAGCTTACAAGATTAAGTTCTTTTGCCCAACCGCCCTTTTCATCGGAAATACAGCCAAATTCCTTCTGAATTTCAAATTTAAGCTCTGCCACGGCAAAATCCTCCTTTATTTTTATTATAATAATATGTATATAGTCATCATAACGCAAGATAATTAAATTAATGTTAATGCGCGGTAACTTTTTAATATTATTTATAAATAATTATAAAATATTTCATTATGATGTATTTTCGACACCAAATGAATTGACAAATCAAGTGTTGTATGATAAAATTATAAGATACAAAGAGCACGAAAGGAGCACCCTATGTACGACGAAAACGACGATTTCTGGGACATTGAACGGATACTGCCGCCCGAAACGGGAATAAAATTTGATAATGTCGATACGCATGGGGTGGAAATATCCTTCGGAAGCGGTGAAAAACAGTCGGGCACTCCCATCCCCGAAAGACGTCAGCGTGCAAAAAATATTATTGAAAGCTTTGAAAAAAAGACCTCTCGTTTGCTTTTTTCATACAAGCCCGACATTCCTTTGTTTGAGAATGTCAGTATATATGCATGGCCAACAAGATATCCGTTTTATGAAAAGTTCGTAAGCGACGGGGAAAAATATTACCGTGCAACTTACACCGACTGTGTTTATACACCGTTCTTTTCATATATGCCGCAGTATAATCAGCTGACTATCAATCAGCTCAGATACTATCTGAAATGGCGGTCGGGTCTTCGCCACGGACACTTCTTAAAGGCTGATTTCAGCTACATCCTGCTTTTTATTTACGAGCTTTTAAATCTCGAAAATGTATCAACTCCCGAAAAACGGCTGACTGCACTTTGCACGGTGTGGCTTGCCTACAGGGGTATTTATCCAAGACTTGACCCGATGCTTGCCGAATGGGTATGTGATTTTTGCTTATACCACAAGCTCCCTCCGCCAAAAGAAAAGCTTTCAACCATACTTGCTGAAATTGCATCTGTATCGACACTGAAAGAGTTTTACTGCACCGATTTTAACGTATCACTTGAAAAATTCATTTCAGCATCATCCTCGTACAAGCACAATAAATCATCGTATTATTTAAGAAACAAGGCTGTGTTTGATGCACATCTTATGCCTGCCGCCGCATATGCGCTGTCAATGGCTGATGAAACGCAGAAGGGCGATACAGCACCGAGCAAAACAAAGGTCAGCCGTGATATTTACAGCGGTGCATTGTGCGTAAGTGACGTAAAATGCAGGATAGATGTAGAATATTATTCGGTAAGCCGCGACACAAAATACAGTTCCCAGCTTACCGCCCTTGTCAAATACTGTGAAAACGGTGTACGTGCGCACCTCGGTATTAAAAACAGGCTGTCGTCGTCAGGACTGTCGGATGAGCTTAAAAAATTCGCAGACGAATATTTTGAAAATAATCTCCCTCCCGCACATACCTCCGCAGAAAAAATCAAAAAAGACGAGGACAGAAGATACGCACTTTACGAAACAGATTCCTCGGCATTTACAACAGACGATGCCCTTAAAATAGAAGAAAAGTCGTGGCAGATAACAAAGGAGCTTGTTCCCGATTGGGAAGAAGAATTAACAGAAGAGATAATAGAAGAAAAAAACGAAGAGGAAAACACTTCCCCATATGCGCTGTTGCTCCTCCACCTTTCAGAGCTTCAGCTTGAAGTCTTAAAGCTTATATACGAAGGGAAATATAACGAAGCGGACGCAAAATGCAAAAAAAACGGTGCGATACTGTCGGGGATAACGGATGAAATAAACGGCATTTCCGTAAACGATACGGACGATATAATAATAGAAGACGGGCAGATAATAGAAGATTACAAAGAAATGCTGTCGGAAGCATTTCAAGAAAAGGGGTAAATGAATGGATGAAATAAAGATCCCAAAAAGAATACTGACCTCGCTTATAAATTCAATTTCCGCAGGCGTTGTGCCGAGAACAGGTGCGCCGTTCATCGCAATAGGGCGAGAAGATGAGATAAAAACATTTGCATCCGACCTCGAAAACGTCGCAGACGGCGGTGCGGGTATGCGCTTCATCATAGGTAAATACGGTTCGGGTAAAAGCTTTTTAATACAGCTTATGAGGGGTTACGCCCTTGAGCACGGCTTCATAACAGCCGATGCCGATCTTTCTCCCGAAAGAAGGCTGTACGGTACAAAGGGTACAGGGCGTGCAACATTCAAGGAAATAATCAAAAATCTTGCGTCTAAGTCATCTCCCGATGGCGGTGCGCTCAACGGAATAATTACAAAATGGTTTTCTAATTTGCAATACGAAGCAACGTGCGAAGGATTTTTACCTGACAGCACAGAATTTGAAAAAGCGGTTTCAGCAAAGGTCATATCATCACTGCGTGTACTGCAAGAGGAAGTAGGCGGATTTGACTTTGCCCGTGTGCTTATGAAATATTACAGGGCACAGCACGAGGGTGACGATGAAACGTGCGCTCTGTGCTTAAAATGGTTCAGGGGCGAATACACCACCAAAACGGAAGCCAAAAATTATCTTTCGGTCGGAAGCATCATAGACGATGAAAACTGGTACGATTTTATAAAGCTTTATGCCGTTTTCTTCCGTCTGATAGGCTATAAAGGCTTTGTCGTGTTCATTGACGAATGTGTGAACCTATACAAGATATCAAACAGAATATCACGTGAAAACAATTACGAAAAAATACTTTCAATGTTCAATGACACCTTACAGTGTAAAGCCGTCGGGCTTGAGCTTATACTCGGCGGAACGCCTCAGTTTTTAGAGGACTCAAGACGAGGTATATACAGCTACGAAGCACTAAGAAGCCGTTTGTTTGACGGACGGTTTGAAAATACGGAATATAAAAACCTCATAGGCCCCGTCATAAGGCTTAAAAGACTTTCCGATGCGGAGCTGTTTGCGCTTATCGCAAGAATCACCCGTCTTCACGGACAGCTTTACGGAATAGAAGAGCGCATAACAACAGACGAGATGCGCATGTTTTTAGAGCTTTGTTTAAAGCGTGCGGGCGCTGATGTTATGATAACACCGCGTGAAATAATACGTGACTACATCACGCTTTTGAATATTCTTATGCAAAACCCGACAGCGGATGTTTCATCCATACTTAAAACAAACGTCATAACCCTGAATACAGAACAAAAAGATGAAAAACCGAATACGGACTTCGATCCTGAAGATATTGAATTATAAGGAGAATTAAAATGAGCGATATTAAAGATATAAATTTATATAAATCGGGTAACGACAAAATTGATTGGGTGTCGTCATATATGCCCGTGCTTAATCTTATCAAGGCGGATTTTGAAAAGAACAAGCCGTTTAAAGGCTTGCGCATTTCAATGTCCATACACCTTGAAGCGAAGACGGCGTATCTTGCAAAAACGCTCCGTGCAGGCGGTGCCGAGGTGTTTGTAACGGGCTGTAATCCCCTTTCAACGCAGGACGATGTTGCCGCCGCCCTTGCACACGACGGTTTTGAAGTCAACGCCGTGCACGGTATTGATATGGCAGGATATGAAAAGCACCTTGAAAAAACGCTTTCTTTCTGTCCGCATCTCATCATCGACGACGGAGGCGACTTTATAAACCTGCTTCACGGAAAATGCCGTGATTACGGTAAAAACCTTATCGGCGGATGCGAGGAAACAACAACGGGTATACACCGTCTTAAGTCACGCGAAGCAAGAGGTGAGCTTGATTACGTTATGATAAACGTAAACGATGCCGACTGTAAGCATCTTTTCGACAACCGCTACGGCACAGGACAGTCAACGCTTGACGGCATAATGAACACAACAAACCTTATGATAGCAGGAAAAACTGTTGTTGTCGCAGGCTACGGCTGGTGCGGTAAGGGCTTTGCAATGAGGGCAAAAGGCATGGGTGCTGTCGTTATCGTAACAGAAATTGATCCTGTCAAGGCGCTTGAAGCCACAATGGACGGCTTCATTGTTATGCCTATGGAAAAGGCAGCCCCCCTCGGTGACCTTTTTGTAACACTCACAGGCTGCCGTGACGTTATAAGGCGTGAACATCTGGAGGTTATGAAGGACGGTGTTCTTCTTGCAAACTCAGGTCACTTTGACGTTGAAATCGACAAAACAGCACTTGCTTCGATGGCAAAGCGTATGTGGGAAAGAAAGCCCAATATTATGGGATATGAGCTTGCCGACGGCAGAATTTTAAATCTGCTTGCCGAAGGACGTCTTGTAAATCTTGCCGCAGGTAACGGACACCCTGCCGAAATTATGGATATGTCATTTGCAATTCAGTCAAAGGGACTTGAATACTTGGCAAAGAACGGCAAAAATATGGAAAAGAAGCTTTACAGCGTTCCGACAGAAATAGATACATATGTTGCAAAGGCAAAGCTTAAAGCGGGTAACATCAGCATCGATACACTTTCCGAAGAGCAGGAAAAATATCTTAACGCATAAGGAGAAGTTATGAAAGCTGTTATAGGAATAGATGTGGGCGGAAGTACCACGAAGATCGTCGGATTTGACGAAAACAAAAACCTCATAGCGCCTATGTGTGTGAAAGCAACCGACCCGATAACATCGGTTTACGGTGCATTCGGCAAATTTACCCAGACAAACGCCTTGGAACTTTCGGACGTTTCAAGGGTAATGATAACGGGTGTCGGCTCATCTTATGTTTCAAAACCGATATATGGACTTGAATGCTGTCACGTTCCCGAATTTGAAAGCGTAGGGCTCGGCGGTCTTTATCTGTCAAAACTCGAAAATGCAATCATTGTCAGTATGGGCACGGGTACATCCATCACCCACGCAACAATAAAGGACGGTAAATATACATTCAATTATCTCGGCGGTACAGGCGTCGGAGGCGGTACGCTTTTGGGACTTTCAAAGCAGATGCTCGGTGTCGGAAGCATCGAATCCGTTGTTATGCTTGCTGAGGAAGGAAATATCGAACATATCGACCTACAGATCAAGGATATGACAGAAAAAAACATCGGTCTTGCCGAAAATATGACAGCGGCAAACTTCGGAAAGCTGAGTGACCTTGCAACAAAGGGCGATATTGCACTCGGTCTGATCAACCTTGTATTTGAAACTGCGGGGATGATGAGCATTTTCGCCGCACGCACAAACGGCATACGCGATATTGTCCTTACAGGTCATATGACACGGATACCGCAGGGTACGAAAATATTCCCCGCTTTGTCGGAATTGTTTGATGTCAACTTTATAATTCCCGAAAACTCCGAATACGGCACGGTGATCGGCACAGCACTTTTGGACGGTAAAAGATAATGAACGAAATACTGAAAAATAAAAAGCTCTATATATTCGATATGGACGGCACGGTCTATCTTGAAGATACCGTTTTCCCGTTTGCGGTCGATTTTATACACAAGCTCCGTAATTCGGGACGCCGCATACTTTTTTTTACAAACAATGCTTCAAAAAACATCTCCGTTTACTTCGATAAGCTTAATAAAATGGGATTCGGTGTATCAGAAAACGAAATACTCTCATCTGCGGATGTTTGCACGGAATTTCTGAATAAATACAGGAAAGGCAAAACCGTATATCTGCTCGGCACACCTGCACTTGAAGAACATTTTGTAAACCATAACATCCCGCTTTGCACGGATAAACAACCTGATATTGTCGTTGTCAGCTTTGATACGACACTCACATACGAGAAACTGAAAAACGCATGCACATACATTCGTAACGGTGCTGAATTTCTTTCCACACACCCCGATTTCAACTGTCCCGTCAAGGACGGATATATCCCCGACAGCGGTGCTATCTGTGCGGCTGTGACGGCATCGACAGGAGTAAATCCCCGATATTTCGGCAAGCCTTATCCTGAAACTGCCGATATGATATGCTCTATCACGGGCTTTGACAAAAAGGATATGTGTATATTCGGTGACAGACTTTACACCGACATCGCACTCGGAAAGTCGAACAGCATCACCGCAACTCTTGTGCTCACGGGTGAGGCAACGCTTAACGACGTTGAAAATGCCCCCGAAGAATCAAAACCTGATTTTATATATCCCTCGCTCGCTGAGGTAGATAAAGAAATATTTGAATAAGAAAGGAATACCAAAATGATCTGTGAAAAAGTTTTTTACCCCACACCGGGTGACGACAGTGTACATCTTACTTGCTACATCCGTGATGAGTCCCCCGAAATCGCAACAGCTCCCCGTGATGCAATGCTCGTTTTGCCCGGCGGCGGTTATCATGCC